>JBFKKS010000094.1:0-8859 GCA_041630955.1 Nevskiales bacterium | reverse complement strand
ATTCGGTCATGCACGTGCTGCGACAGGCTTTAGCGCGGATCTGAACCGCCTATGCCAATTGGGCCAACGACTCACGGAAGGGGCGCAAAAGGTGGTGTTTGCACCTGCTGTTGACGACCCGGCGCTACAGGAAGAGATTCAATCCCTGCGTCGCAGCGGTTGTCAGGTCCTCGCTGAGCTGCCTGGACAGACGGGCGATGCTGCAGGGATGAATTGTACTCACAGCCTGGTGCAGCAGGACGGGGTCTGGCGCGTACAGCGAATCGACCCGGCAACCTGACTGTCGGACAAGTTTTATTCTTTTTACACGGAAGCGTTATGGGACGTAATGTCGTAGTCATCGGCAGCCAGTGGGGCGATGAAGGTAAGGGCAAGATTGTTGATCTGCTCACCGATCGCTGTGCCGCAGTGGTGCGATTTCAAGGGGGTCACAATGCTGGCCATACTCTGGTCATTGAGGGCGAAAAAACAGTCTTGCACTTGATTCCGTCGGGCATTCTGCGTGAGAACGTACAGTGTCTGATTGGCAATGGCGTCGTATTGTCCCCGGAAGCGCTCATCAAGGAGATGGGCGAGCTTGCGGATAAGGGCGTACCGGTTGCTGAACGTCTGCGCATCAGTCCTGCCTGCCCGCTCATTTTGCCGTATCACATTCGTCTTGACCTGGCCCGTGAAAAGGCGCGCGGTGCGGCCAAGATTGGCACCACCGGGCGGGGTATAGGCCCTGCTTATGAGGATAAAGTGAGCCGCCGTGGCCTGCGCGTGGATGATCTTTTTCATCGTGAGCGTCTGGCCGCCAAGCTGGGCGAGGTTCTGGATTATCACAACTTCGTCCTGCAGCACTATTTCAAGGAGGAGCCCGTCGATTTTCAGGCCACTCTTGAACAGGCACTCGAGCAGGCCGAAGTTTTGCGGCCGTTAACCACCGATGTGACTGAGACCCTGCGGAATATTCGCACGGCAGGGGGCAGCATTCTTTACGAGGGTGCGCAGGGCGCCCTGCTTGATATTGATCATGGTACTTACCCGTTCGTAACTTCATCCAATACCACGGCAGGTGGCGCAGCCACGGGCACTGGTGTAGGACCGGGATATATCGATTATGTACTGGGTATTGTGAAGGCCTACACCACGCGCGTCGGGTCAGGTCCGTTCCCCACAGAGCTGTTCGACGAGATGGGGGAACACCTGGCCAGTCGCGGTGCCGAATTCGGGGCCACTACCGGGCGTCCGCGTCGCTGTGGTTGGTTTGATGCCGTGGCGCTGCGCCGTTCCGTGTTCATCAACAGTATGTCGGGCTTGTGTATTACCAAGCTCGACGTACTGGATGGACTGGATACCATTCGTATCTGTGTGGGGTATGACGTCGACGGCAAGCGCCTGGAAATGCCGCCTACGGGCGCAGAGGCACTCGAGGCCTGCGTCCCGGTCTATGAAGATATGCCGGGCTGGAAGGAATCAACGGTAGGCGTGCGCAGCTATGATGAACTCCCGCAGGCCGCCAGAGATTACCTGGCACGGATAGCCGAGATTACGGAAGTGTCAATCGATATCATTTCCACAGGCCCGGATCGGGCCGATACGATAGTTCTGAAACACCCGCTGGAAGCTGATTAAATTCGATTTATAGCGGGTATTGCCAGTCTAACTGAAGAAGCCAGCACTTTAGCGCCATTAGCAGCGCTAAAGCTGTCATGAAAATTTGGCTATCGACTGTTTGGAAGTGATGGTGCCGAGGAGAGGACTTGAACCTCCACGGGGTTTCCCCCACTGGCACCTGAAGCCAGCGCGTCTACCAATTCCGCCACCTCGGCAAGGTCGCTTGGGCCCGCAGGGCCTGTAGAGGGCGCACAAGTTAGTCGTAGCGCGTAAGCTTGTCAATGTCTGAACGAAAGAAAATCCATCAATGGAGAGTTTGTGAGCGAACAACCACCCGTCTGGCGTAATAGCGATCCGGATGCAGAGCGCGAAGCGCGCAAGTATGAACGCCCGGTACCCAGTCGTGCGCTGATCCTGGCGCATTTAACCGAGCAGGAAGGCCCCTGCGAGCTGCCGGCAATGCTCGACCATTTTGGTTTGAGTGACGAAATTGACCGGGTGGCATTCAGCCGACGCCTTGAGGCCATGTTGCGTGATGGTCAACTCGTACGTAATCGCCGTGGCGCCTATGGTCCGGCGCAGCAGATGGCCCTGATTGCCGGCACTGTAATCGGCCACCGTGATGGTTTTGGCTTTCTCAAACCCGACGCGGGTGGCGATGACGTATTTCTTCCACCAAGGCAAATGCGGTCTCTCATGCACGGAGACCGTGCGCTGGTGCGGATCAGCGGCACCGATCAACGGGGGCGTCAGGAAGGCTCGCTGGTAGATGTACTAGAGCGCAGTCATGAGCGCCTGGTGGGGCGTTATGTTGAAGAGCGCGGTGTAGCTTTCGTCATACCTGATAACAGCCGTATCACCCAGGACGTGATGGTGCCGCCAGGCGAGCATAACGATGCCAAGCCTGGACAGATTGTGACCGTAGAGATTACCCAGCAACCGGGCAAGCGCAATCCGCCGATGGGACGCATCGTGGAGGTGCTGGGCGAGCATATGGCGCCCGGTATGGAGATTGACGTTGCGATTCGGGCACATGGCCTGCCGTTTGAATGGCCGCCGGCCGTTGAACAGGAGGCAGCTGCTATCGGCGACACTGTGCCTGCCGACGTTGCCCGTCTCAGAAAGAATCTGCGTGATCTGCCGTTGGTCACGATTGATGGCGAGGATGCTCGCGACTTTGATGATGCCGTTTACTGTCGAGCAGAAGGCGATGGGTGGCGATTGTGGGTTGCCATTGCTGACGTGTCTGCCTATGTGGAAACAGGCAGCGCGCTGGACGTTGAGGCACACTTGCGCGGCAACTCGGTTTACTTTCCGGCGCAGGTTTTGCCGATGTTGCCAGAGGCACTATCCAACGGATTATGTTCCCTGAATCCGGAGGTAGATCGACTATGCATGGTCTGTGAGATGCAGGTATCGGCCAAGGGCGAAGTGAAGGGTGCCGATTTTTATCCTGCTGTGATGCGTTCGCATGCGCGCTTGACCTACGACCTTGTGGCCGAGGCCCTGGAACAGCCCAAGGTTGCCCACAAGGCGGGTATCGGTCACCTGTTGCCGGCATTGCAGGATCTGCAATCCCTGTTCCGTGCCTTCTCCAAGGCGCGTCGCGGTCGCGGTGCGATTGATTTTGATACCGTCGAAACGCGTATTGAGTTTGGCACTGGGCGCAAGATCGACCGCATTGTGCCGGTCCACCGTAATGACGCACACCGCATGATTGAAGAGTGCATGATTGCGGCGAATGTACAGTCTGCGTTATTCCTTGCCCGTCACAAGATGCCGACCCTGTACCGTGTCCATGAACGACCGTCCAGCGATAAGCTGGAGGTGCTGCGTGGTTTCCTCGCAGAACGAGGGCTCAGTCTGGGTGGTGGTGAGACACCAGAAGCACATCACTTTGCAAAGTTATTGGCATCGACCGGAGAACGCGTGGACGCACGCTTGATCCAGACAGTCATGCTGCGTTCGCTAATGCAGGCTGTTTACACGCCAGCCAATGACGGACATTTTGGTCTGGCACTGGATTGCTATGCCCATTTCACCTCGCCGATTCGGCGCTATCCCGACCTGCTAGTGCATCGCGCCATCAAGCACGTGCTTGATGGGGGTACAGCGTCAGATTTCGAGTATACGGCTGCGGATATGCAACAACTCGGTGTGCATAGCTCCATGACAGAGCGCCGCGCTGACGATGCCACGCGCGATGCCGTTAACTGGCTGAAGTGCGAATACATGATGGATCGCGTCGGAGAGACTTTTACCGGCCTGATTACCACCGTGACGCCGTTTGGCTTATTCGTCGAGCTGGACGACATTTACGTGGAGGGACTCATCCACGTGAGTTCGCTGCGAAACGACTATTATCAACATGACCCCAAGTCACATTGTCTGCGTGGTGATCGTAGCGGAGTCGAGTATCATGTTGCGGACCCGATTTCTGTACGCTTGGTTCGTGTGAATCTGGACGATCGAAAAATAGATTTTGAACCAGCCGACCAGGCCGGTCAGAACACCCGGGGCAGGGCAACAAAACCCGGCAAACAGAAAGGTAAGCAATCAAGCAAGGGGAACAAGTCGGGCAAGCCCAAGTCCAAGCAGGGTAAAGGCACCGGTACCACCTCAAAAGCAGGCAAATCGAAACAGGGCAAGTCAAAAAGGAGATCCCGATGAAACAATATTTAATGGCCGCACTTGTTGCGAGCATGGTGCTTAGTGCAGGTTGTGCCACTGATGACCCCAACAAGCGCAGCAAGCTGGGCGCCGCGATAGGGGCTGTCGTAGGCGGCGTTGTGGGGCACCAGGCCGATGGTAAGAAGGGCAAATATGTTGGCGCGGTGGTGGGTGCTATTGGTGGCGCAGCTGTAGGCAACTACATGGACAAGCAGCATGCCGAACTGGAACGAGAGCTTGCCAAAGAGGCCGCGCGCAACGAATTGCAGATTACTGAGCTACCGGGCAATGCCCTGAAAATCGGGCTGGCCAGTGAGGTGAGTTTCGATACCGGTAAGCATGATCTCAAGCCTGAGGCCTATGCGACCTACACCAAGATTGCCAATATCCTGAAGTCCTACGACAAGACTGTGATACATGTCGTGGGCCACACTGATAGTGATGGTTCAGACGCCTACAATCAGGCCCTTTCCGAGCGTCGCGCAAGTGCTGTTGGTAATCGCCTTATTGCTGAAGGCGTAAACAATTCACGTGTGTTGCTTGAAGGTCGTGGTGAGCGGGAGCCAGTTGCGGACAACAGCACTGCGGATGGTAAACGTCGTAATCGTCGAGTAGACATCGTCATCAAGCCTATAGTGGAAGGGCGTGAATCTGATGCCTACACACCGCCGCCCTACCTGGGCCGCTAGTCCTGAGCAGGCATACGAACAGGTCATCCAACCGACCTGAAGGCAAGCGCGAGACAAGGCAGGAGACAACGCTGCTGGCAGGTTGGCATGCGGTATTAGCCGCGCTTGAGAATCCTGCCAGTGTGTTGCAGGAAATCTGGTTACAGCAGGGGCGTGAGGATGACCGCAGCCGGTCAGTGCGGCAAATGGCTGCCAAGCGCGGTGTGGTGCAGCATGTCGCATCCAGACAGGATCTGGACCGCCTTGCCGGTCATGTCGAGGATGATGCAGGACTGCGGCATCAAGGCGTACTCGCACGTATGCTTGTGCAGGCGCCTGGCAATGAATCAGATTTGCTGGATTTGGTGACGTCGCTTGACGTGCCACCTCTACTACTGGTGCTGGATGGTGTGCAGGATCCGCGCAACCTGGGAGCCTGTCTGCGCAGCGCCGATGCCGCGGGAGTACATGCCGTGGTGATTCCGCGTGACCGAGCTGCTGGCCTTACGCCAACGGCACGCAAGGCTGCTGCGGGTGCAGCTGAATCGGTAGCACTGTTTGCTGTCACAAACCTGGCGCGCACCCTGAGAAGCCTGCAGGATGCAGGTATCTGGCTGGTTGGCCTGGCTGGCGAGTCCGAAACGGGCCTTTTCCAGGCAAAACTGACCGGCCCACTGGCTCTCGTGATGGGGGCAGAGGGCAAGGGATTACGGCGACTCACACGGGAGCATTGTGATGAATTACTGCGTATTCCGATGGCGGGCGCGGTAGAGAGTCTCAATGTTTCGGCGGCGACGGCTGTCTGTCTTTATGAGGCCATGCGGCAGCGGGATCGATCAGACATTGCTCCCGGGCAGTAATTTCATTACAATGCGCGCCCTTCGACGGGCCTGACCAAAAGTTGCGGCTCGTTCTCCTTGCTCCACCACAAAAGTGGGGGGCTTTTATCCGTAAGGAGTCACAATGCGACACTACGAAATCGTTTTTCTGGTTCATCCGGACCAGAGTGAACAAGTGCCTGCCATGATTGAACGCTATCGCGGCATGATCGAGGCAGGTGGCGGCAAGATTCACCGCGAAGAAGACTGGGGACGCCGACAGTTGGCTTACCCGATACAGAAACTGCACAAGGCTCACTACGTACTCATGAACATTGAGTGCGATCGTGCCGTCTTGGAAGAGCTTGAAAGTGCCTTCCGGTTCAATGATGCGGTTCTGCGAAACCTCATCATGAACAAGTCTGCTCCTGCCACTGAGGCATCTTTCATGGCCAAGGCCAAGGAAGAAGAGGATCGTGAGAAGCATTCCTCACGCCGCAGTGAAGAACGCGCACCGGTGGATGAAGTCGAAGAAGATGATGATCTCGACGATGAAGATACCGATGAAGATGAAGATCCGCTGATTGCGGCCGCAGAATAGGGAGAACTGAACAATGTCACGTTTTTACCGTCGTAGAAAATATTGCCGGTTCACAGCAGAAGGTGTAAACGAGATCGATTACAAGGATCTCAATACCCTCAAGCAGTACATCACCGAAAACGGCAAGATTGTCCCGAGCCGAATCACCGGTACCAAGGCCCAGTATCAGCGTCAGTTGGCAACCGCTATCAAGCGTGCGCGTTTCCTGGCCCTGTTGCCTTATACCGACCAGCACTGAGCGGAGTAGCGTCATGGAAGTCATTCTGTTAACACAGGTTACTAACCTTGGGGAACTCGGCGACAAGGTGAGAGTGCGTGCTGGTTACGGCCGTAATTACCTGATTCCTAAAGGGTTCGCTTTGCCTGCCACCGCTGACAATCTGGTTGTTTTTGAACAGCGTCGCGCCGAGCTGGAAAAAGCAGCCGCCGAGACACTGGGCGCAGCGCGTTCTCGCGCTGAGCGTATGGCTGACCTGAGCGTCACCATTACTGCCAATGCCAATGATGAAGGCAAGCTGTTTGGCTCCGTTGGTCCCCAGGAAATTTCGGCTGCCGTCAATGAACTGGGTATCGAACTTGAAAAAAGTGAGATAGACATGCCGGAAGGCCCGTTCCATGAGGCGGGTGAGTTCGAAGTCATTGCGCACTTGCATGCTGATGTTCAGACACCGATCAAGGTCGTCGTGGAGCCAGTCACCGCCTGATTTCAGGTTTAGGCGATCAAAAGGCCCCTATCAAGGGGCCTTTTTCATGCATGGGATATTCTGCAGATAGACTCAGACACACCGCTGTGTTTGTATTAGTCTATGCATCCGTTCACAGACATTTAAGCAATCAGGTTCATGACCGCTGACAAACTACCTCCACATTCAATAGATGCCGAACAGGCCGTATTGGGCGGCTTGATGCTGGACAATGAGGCCTATGACAAGATTGCCGATGTGGTTCATGAGCCGGACTTCTATCGTGCTGATCATCGCCTGATATTCAGGGCTCTGGCCACCCTGAACGCTAATAATCAGCCCTGTGATGTGGTGACCCTGTCCGAGTGGTTACAGGGGCAGGGCCTGCTTGAGGAAGCAGGTGGCCGAGCTTATCTCAGCACGCTGGCACGTGATGTGCCGAGTGCGGCAAATATCAAGGCCTATGCGGGGATCGTGCGCGAGCACTCGGTGGTCCGACAACTGATCGGTGTCGGCACGGAAATCTGTGACCTGGGCTTCAAGCCTGAAGGGCGTGATGTCAGCACATTGCTCAACGAGGCGGAGAGCAAGGTGTTTGCCATAGCAGATGAGGGCCAGCGTGGTAAGTCAGGCCCTGAGCATATTAATCCGCTGATGCGCAAAGTGCTCAAGCACATCGAGGAGATTTTTGAGTCGGACAGTCCTATTACAGGGCATGCAACGGGGCTGACCGATTTCGATGAAATGACCAGCGGTCTGCAGAAGGGTGACCTGGTGATCGTTGCGGGGCGCCCCTCAATGGGCAAGACCAGCTTCGCCATGAACCTTGTCGAGCATGTGTGTGTCCAGAACAAGAAACCGACGGCTGTATTCAGCATGGAAATGCCAGGTGAGCAGTTGGCCATGCGCATGATGGCCTCGCTTGGCCGAATGGATCAGAAACGCCTGCGTACTGGTGACCTGCAGGACGATGACTGGAGACGCATTACCTCGACAATGACATTACTCAAGGATGCGCCGTTGTATATTGACGCCACGCCAGCACTGGGCCCCTCTGACCTGCTGGCCAGGGCTAGACGAATTGATAAGGAAATCAAGAGCGCGACGCCAAAAGATGAAGAACCAAGGCGACTGGAACTGATTGTGGTGGATTACCTGCAACTGATGCAGGTGGCCGGTTCGAGTGAAAACCGTACCAATGAGATCTCGGAAATATCCAGGGGGCTCAAGACACTGGCTAAAACGTTGAATGTGCCTGTTATTGCGCTGTCCCAGCTTAACCGCAGCCTTGAACAACGCCCGAACAAGCGGCCTATCATGTCTGACCTGCGTGAATCAGGGTCTATTGAGCAGGATGCCGATGTCATCGTGTTCATCTATCGGGATGAGGTTTACAACAAGGACAGTTCGGAAAAAGGCATCGCCGAAATCATTATCGGCAAACAGCGTAACGGCCCGATTGGCACCTGTCGCACCGCTTTTCTTGGACAATTTACCCGCTTTGAGAACCTGGCTCGTGATCAATATGACTACGGTGAGGCGATCTAGACCGCCACACGCACTGATCGATTATCAATGAGTCGACGCGCCCAGGCCTATATTCGCCTGTCAGCCCTGCAGCACAACCTGCAACGCGTGCGCAGCCTGGCACCCGAACGAAAAATCATGGCAGCAATCAAGGCAGATGCTTACGGCCATGGTGCGCTCAAAGTAGCCACCGCATTGGCAGATGCTGATGCACTGGCCGTGGCCACGCTGGATGAGGCCATGCAACTACGCTGGCATGGCGAGCAGCGCGCCATCGTACTGCTGGCGGGGGT
>JBFKKS010000093.1:0-8902 GCA_041630955.1 Nevskiales bacterium | reverse complement strand
GCGATGTACTGACGATCACGCAGGTGGCAGGTCAGCCGATCAGTGTCGGCACCCCGGTCACCATTCCGGAAGGTGAAGTCAGCCTGAATGCCGATGGCACACTGACCTTTACCCCGAATGCGGACTTTAATGGTCCCGTCGAATTCCCGTACACCATCAGTGATGGCACCACGACCGATACGGCACTGGTAGAGATCGAGGTTACACCTGTGGCTGATGCGCCGGTAGCCAATCCTGACGAGCGCACTATAGATGAAGACGATATCGGTATCTGGGGCAATGTGATCGATGCGCCGAATGTGGGCGAAAAGGCCGATACCGATGCAGAAAATGATCCGCTGACCGTCAATGCGGTGGCCTTTGGTGCCACCGTTGGTACAGTCGGCAGTCCGCTGGCCGGTGCTTATGGCACGCTGACCCTTAATGATGACGGCAGCTATGATTATGTGCCCAATGATGCGGCACAGACCCTGGATGACGGTGAGACCGGTGTGGACGTCTTCACTTACACGGTCACGGATCCAGGCGGCCTGACTTCGACGACGACCTTAACGGTCACGGTCACGGGCAGCAATGATAAGCCAGAAGCGGTGGCTGATATTGGCACGACGCCGGAAGACACACCGGTCACCATCGCGGTACTGGATAACGACTTCGATATCGAAGGCGATGCGCTGACTCTTGTTGAGGTTGACGGTCAACCGGTAGTGGTGGGAACACCCGTCATTGTCGGTGATGGAACGGTTGTTTTAAATCCTGACGGTACACTCACTTTTACTCCTGAGCAGGATTTCAATGGTAAGGCCAGTTTTAGTTACACCATCAGCGACGGGACGGATACAGACAAAGCCTCGGTAACCATTGACGTGGTGCCCGTCAATGACGCGCCTTATGTGGCAGATGCAGCAGCCAGTGTTTCAGAAGAAGGTCTACCAACAGGTGTGGCTGATGATGTGGGTGACCCGGTTGATACGACGGACAGCACAATCGTATTTGGGAAACTGGATGTCACCGATGCAGAAAGTGACAGCGTAAGCTTAACCTTGCAGCCTCCTACCATTGAGTTAATGTCGCACGGCAATGTGGTGACATGGTCTGGTGCAGGTACTCAAACCATGGTTGGAACCGCGGGTGGAATCGAAGTTGCGACGCTGACCATCAAGGACAACGGCAATTACAGCTTCCAACTGCACGAGTCTGTTGATCATCCGGTTGCCAATGTTGAGGATATTCTCGACCTGGACTTCACCGTCGTCGCAACTGATGGTTTGGATACATCGACCTCCAACCTGACAATATCCATTGAAGATGATTCACCCGGAGCCCCGGCAGTCACACATCAACTGCAGACTATAAACAGCAACGTCATGATTGTGCTCGATGTGTCAGGCAGCATGGGCCGGAATTATGATGGGGTGGACGGGACTAATCGTCTTGAGACAGCGATTGAGGCCATTAAAATTTTGCTGGACGCTTATGACCAGCAGGGTAATGTTGCCGTTCGACTGGTTACTTTCAGTACGAATGCACAGGCGATAGGCCATGAATGGACAGACATCGAGACCGCTCGGGCACAGTTGGATGCGTTGAGTGCGGGCGGCTGGACAAACTACAGTGAAGCACTGCTGGATGCACAATCGGCCTTTGATGATCCAGGTGCGTTGGCCAATGCGCAGCATGTCTCTTACTTCTTTTCAGACGGTGTGCCAGAGGGAACAGTCGGTGGCGAGGAGATCGATGCTACTGAGGAAATGCAGTGGACAAATTTCCTCAACGATAACTTTATGTCGTCGCATGCCATTGGGTTAGGTGCCAACGCGACGGCAGAATTCCTGAATCCTATTGCCTACAACGGGCAGACCAATGAACAACAGGATGCAACTCTGGTTACCGATTTTAATCAACTGAATGATGTATTGCTGAACACCGTCGATACTCGGGCTATGGGCTCATTGTTTATCTCTGGTGAGGCCAATCTGGAGACCGGTAGTGATGACCCTGGTGTAGGCGGAGATAATGCTTCTATCAGCAGCGTAACCGTGGATGGCACCCGCTACGACTATGATCGGGTAGCCAATACTATTACTGTCTCGGGAGGCCCTGATCAAAGCAGTTTCGACCCACTTACAGGAGATTTAACGATCACGACCCTCGTGGGCGGCACCCTCATGCTTAACCTGCTGACTGGTTATTATGACTATCTGCAGCCTTCTAACCTGGACTCAGCTGTTGAAGAACTGTTCCAGTATGGAGTTACAGATACGGACGGGGATAGTCAAAACGGAACAATACGCATCGTTTCAGAACCCGCCGTTGTCATTGAAGGGACCAAATTAAAGGACACTCTGGGCGCACCCGATGGCGCCAGTATCATCATGGGTGGTGCGGGCGATGACACATTAACCGGGAATGTGGGCGTAGACCGTATTTATGGCGGTGTCGGTGATGATCACATCGAGGGCGGTGCTGGCCATGACATACTCGAAGGCAACGATGGAGCGGATACCATCTTTGGCGGCACTGGCAATGACATGGTCGAGGGCGGTCTTGGCGATGACTACATTGAAGGCGGGTCGGGCCACGACCGGATTGACGGCGGGGCCGGCGATGATGAACTGATCGGGGGCACCGGCGATGACCAGATTCAGGGCGGAGCTGGTCTCGATCTGCTAGAGGGTGATGAGGGTCACGATTTACTGGATGGTGGCGCCGATGCAGATACTCTCATCGGCGGTTCCGGCGATGACCGTTTGATCGGTGGCGCTGGCTCGGATGAACTGACTGGCGGTATAGGATCGGATGTTTTCGCCTGGACCCTTGCGGATGCCGATGGTGGAACAGATGTCGTGACGGATTTTGATTCGAATCCGCTGACCAATGGTGGCGATCAGCTTGATCTGCGCGATTTGCTACAGGGAGAAACAGAGGCGACGCTTGATCAATTCCTGCACTTCGAAACCGTTGGAAGTGACACTGTGGTTCGTATCAGCACTGATGGCGGGTTTGCCGGTGGGTATGATCCAACCCAGGTGGATCAGACTATCATTCTCCAGGGTGTAGACCTGACCAGTGGCGGTAGCCTGATGGACAACCAGATCATTCAGGATATGCTGCAGAAAGGTAACCTGTTGACTGATGTCTGATGATGAGCAGTATGGGTAGCGGTACGGGTTCGAATATGTGTGTGGAGTGAGATAGTCCTATGGCCAATCACATCTATGCCTACCGCAACGCGGATGGGCATATAAGTTCCATCAGCCTGCAGGAAGATGACAAGCATACTGAGGTCGTTCAGGGTGATGACGAGGAACTGATTGCCTTCATGCAGGACCGGCCCGAGCGGCCCGATGATCTGTATGAATCAGACATGGCGTTTGTGCGAGTCATTGAGGATTTGATAGAGGTGCTTGTGGATAAGGACCTTATCAACTTTACAGACTTGCCTGAAGCCGCCCAAAGCAAGGTTCTTAAGCGACGTGGGTTGCGCGGTCTGAATCTGCTGGGGGATAGTAAAGACGAAACCATTTGAGTGGAAGAATCGCTCAATAAAGGCGAACCCCAGGCCCGGTCATCCCGTCAAAACCCAGTTCTATGAGGCAAAGTTTTTCTGCCTCAGTTACCACGCCCTCGGCAATCGCCATCAGGTCAATGGCGTGTGCGACCATGCACAGCCCGCGCACGAAGGCCTGGTTGCCCGGATTTGAATCGATATTCCGAATCATGGCTGCATCGACTTTCAGGTAGTCGAGCCCGACATCATGCAATTCCCCAATCCGGGAGAAATGCGGGCCTGCATGTTTCAGGCCAATTTTGCATCCGAGAGGTTTTAGCGCCATGCAGAATGTTCTGAATTCAGGTAAATGCTGAAGTGCATGGAATTCGGTAACGTCAAACCAGAATTTTTCCGCGTTTACGTTTCGTTCGCCCATGCATCTGATGATGTGGTTAAGCAAGTCCTGGTCACACATGCCATCGGGAGAAAGATTGATTGCTCGTGGGTAACTTTCATCCTGTAACAGGGTGCTTGCATGGTTGAAGACAAGCCTGTCCAGCAACGGCATCATGTCCAGCCGCGCAGCCCAGGGAATGAACTGTCCTGCATGGTGCCATTCCTGGCCGATTTTCAAACGTGCCGGTGACTCATAGTGCAGCAAGTTGCCCTGGGAACTGATGACCGGGTATTTGCCCAGATCGATTTTGTCGGGCCTCATAGAGGCAAGCAAAGACATTCGCCAGGTCGCCACTGTGGTGGGCAGCGTATCTTTTCCTGGCTCGATGCCCATCTGAATGAAAAGATCACCAAGCTCTTCCGCTTGCGAAAGGGCTGCATCGACCCTTGCCAGCACCTGGTCCTTTGATTCAGCACCGGAAAACTGCGTTGCGCCTGCGCAGGCAGACAGATCTTCCTCATTATCAAACTGCACAGACATGCCACTTCTGACTTCTCCCAGGAGCATGTTGCCCACCGCTTCTGGGTCTGAGACCTCAGTGGTCAGGACAGCAAAATCCGAACCACTCAGACGCCCGGCCGACCAATGTGCATGTTGCTCTGTTACCGCCCGTAGCCTGTTGCCGATTCGGTGTATTAATTCATCGGTTGCCTGCCAGCCTATCGTTTCGTTCAACGTGGCGATATTGGCTATGCGCAAGATAACCAGCAGACCAGAGGAGTACTGGTTTTGTGCTTCCGTGAGGCGGCTGTCCATGATATTCAGAAAGCTTTCCCGCTTATGCAAACCGGATACAGGGTCAATCTGGGATTGCTTGCGCAGTTCTTCTACTCTGCCGGATTCATCGGTCAGCATTTTTCGAACCCGCCCAGAAAGCGTATTCATTACACGTACCAGCTTGCGGAACTCGGTCGTAGATGGCTCGGGATTGGTGATGTAACGACGCTCTCCGATGGCATGCGCTTGTTCAACGACAGCATCCAGTGGCCGCAAAATGATGCGTAGAAAATGATTGCTCAAAAGCCCAACGACCAGTGCTGTCAGAATGAACCAGGCTATTAATCTGAGAGTACTGCGCCAAAGTTCCTCATAGGCATAACCGTCGTGGCTTTGGACCTCAAGTGTGCCGTATTGCTGCCATTTGTCCTGTACCTGGCTGATGCCGGGTGAAGCACTCAGTGGCACAAGCTGCCTAAACCACCTGGGCGAGTCGGATAGATCGGCTTCCTGTCGCCGCTCTATTAACACTTTGCCAGAGGGGCTCGTCAGTCGGATCAGGCGGTAATGGCCTGCATCGAACTGTGCTGCCAGTAAGAGTTCAATCGTTACCGGGTCCTTGGGCAGCTGAGAGATGGAAAGCGCCAGGGACGTCGCGTTATCGAGGTTCTTTACATGGAGTTGTTCACTAAAGTATTTCTGGGCCGATAGAGTGCTGACGACAAACGTGCCCACGAATGCTGTGACAATCACTGTGGCTATCGCCAACCATAATTTCTTGCTAAGTGACATGCTCAGTTCCCTCTATAAGTAGTCGTTTCGCTGGGGGAGAACAAAGGGGTGCCATCCTGCGACATGCGATGAAGAACGCTACGCCACCGGGATAACTTGGTTGATGGTTCAGCCACGGACTTGGTGCCACGTGTCCATAGCCCCTGGGTATTGAAGCTGAAGATAGGGGTCAGATCGGGCCTTGAGGATGCGGGACGAACTTCTGCAATCAGGTTGTCGAGAATGAGTGGCTCAGCCGATTCGCTGGGAAAAAACCCAAGTACCATATGGGCTTGGCTAATCCCGCTCTGCGCGCCGCCGATAGACGCCCGTACGTAGATTAATCGCAACTTTTCCTGTGGAATATCCATGTTGAGCAGGGTCACAAATTTTGCGATGACGAAATCCTCGCAATCACCGCTTCCCCGGTTCATGGTTTCTCTGGGTGTTGCCCAGTAGTCATCTTGCCCCCATATGCTTTTGTCGTCGCTGAAGTGCAGCCGGTCATTGAAAAAGCGGTTAACTTCAGAGAGTTTTGCGATGTCTTCCCTAAGGTCTTTTTCTTCTATGAGCCTTAACCACTCACCAAACACGATTCCGCTAGCGCGCTGGGCATTCAGTTGTTCGACAAGCAGGAATGTCAGCAATAAGAATCCCGCGGATATCAGCACATTACGCATGATGTGCAGGCATTGCCTAGGTGAGAAGCATGCTAATGTTGTTGCAGAAGCGATTCATTATTTGGAAAATCGTAGAAATAGGTCTTTTAGTGTATCAATTGTCTGTGTAAGGGAAGTGCATGACTCAATGTACGCATTGGATGACAGTCACGGGGATGCAATTGCCTACAACAGTGAGGGGAAATGATTATTAGAATTAAAGAGATTTCATGTTTCGAGCCCCCGGCACGCTTGAAATTCAGAATAACCCTCTTAAAAGGGAATGCAGACCATGGCTAAACTCAATTTCGGCAAACCGATTACTTACGTGTTTGGCATGGCCACGATGGTTTACGCATCTTTGGCGTTTACCCAGGATGGTTCAGTAAGTGTCAGTGAGTCGGCGCAAAAGGCCATCAATTCCAATCCGGAAGTGCAGGCCCGGTGGCATGACTTTCTGGCATCCACTGAACAACAGACAGCGGCGATCGGAGGCTACGGTCCCCAGGTGGATCTGAGTGCGACCCTGGGACATGACCGACAGTATTTCAGGGATAACCAAAGTAGCGATACCAGCTTCCGCCAGCGCGGTATATCGCTGACCTACAACCAGATGGTGTATGACGGCTTTGCCACGCGAAGTCTGGTCGATAGCCTCGCTTACTCGGCAAGAGTCAATTTTTACAAACTGCTTGATTCAACAGAACAGTTTTCCCTTGAGGCCTATCGAGCCCACGAGGATGTGCTCAGATACAGGGCGTTGCTTGAGTTGGCACGCGATAATCTTGAAAAGCACAAGGATGTATTCAAGTTGATCACCAAGCGGGTCAAGGCGGGGGTAGGCCGTTCAGTAGACCTTGAGCAGGTTACCGGGCGCCTCGCGCTCGCAGAATCAAATTTGTTGACCGAAACAAGCAACCTGCATGATGTGAGCGCTCGATACCAGCGCATTACGGGTGAAGCCCCTGCACCCAGGTTGGCAGCATCGAAACTTGGCACGGATATTCTGCCGGACTCTTTGGATCAGGCGCTGAATCGTGCTTATGCCAATAACCCTGCTCATCTTGCGACCGTTGAAAACATTCGTGCAGCCAACAAGGATGTGGAAGGGCGCCGCGCCAAACTGAAGCCGCGCCTGGATTTCCGCGTTCGCAGTGATTATGGCGAGGACATTAATCGCATTGATGGAGAAAGCTCCGAGCTCACTGCGGAACTGGTAATGAGCTATAACATCTTCCGCGGTGGCTCTGATGTGGCCACTGTTAGGGAGTTTGTTGAACGGATGAGTCTGGCGGAAGACCTGAGGGACAAATCCTGCAGAGACGTAAGACAGACACTAGCGATTGCACTGAATGATGTGAAACGCATTGGCCAGCAGCTGACTTTTCTGGAACAACACCAGTTGTCTATAGCCAAGGCACGTCAGGCCTATCGAAAACAGTTTGATATTGGCCAGCGTACCCTGCTTGACCTGCTCGATACCGAGAATGAGTACTTCGAGGCACATCGTGCCTACCTGAACGGAAAATACGACCACTCGATAGCCCGGGCGAGGGTGCTAACGGCAATGGGTGAGCTAACCAGAGCACTCCAGATAACCCGAAGCGAGATGCCATCACTGCCTGAGGTGTATAACAGTGAGGCAGGGCTGATCAGCGTTGGCGGTTGTGCCAATCCTGCCGGTTAGTGGGGCTTATTCAAAATGTAGCTTGATGCCAGCCCTGTAGGTTCTATCTGCGGCGGGTTCAAAGTAGCGACCGCCAAAGGCATTGATTCGAATATTGTCGTTGTAATCCTTGCCGAGCAGGTTATCGATACCGGCATTCAGCCTGATGTGCTTATTGAGCATCCAGCCGGCCTGCAGGTTTAACAACCCGTAGCCGGATACGGCTGCCGTATTGGCATCATCGGCAAACAGACGGCCGATATAGTTGCCGATAATGGCGACATCCAGCGACCCCTTCGCATAGTGCAATGCGGCCCACAGCGTTTGCCGGGGAATACCGGGCAACTGGTTGCCGTGGAACGCGCCGCCGTCGAATTGGTTGCTGGCGTAGCTATACGCCGCATCCAGTCGCCATTGTGGATTCAGTTCAACAGCGCCGCTGAGTTCCAGACCCTGCCGTGTCGTCTCACCGGCATTGCGGAAGAAGCGGCGTCCCGGCTGGCTGGCGAGTTCAAAGGGGAGCAGCTCATCCTCGACATTCGTGTGATAAATGGCGACGGTGTATTGCAGGGCTCGCCAGCGACTCTTGACGCCCAGTTCATAGTTAGTGGCTTCGGTGGAGCCCAGGTCTTCGTTAAAACCGCCACCGTTTGGATTGGCCAGTTCGGTGAAGGTCGGCGTTTCAAACGCGGTGGCGACGCGGGCGTAGTACAGGGCCGATCCACGCCAGTGCGCCAGGCTGGCGTCATAGCTCCAGTCGTCGATGTTGCGTTTGCCCGAGTCGTCACCATCGCTAAGGAAGGCGTCGTCGGCTTGCAGGCGTAGTCGATCGTAGCGCAGGCCGAGGCTGGCTTCCCAGGCGTTACTAAGTGCGATCGTGTCCCGAACGAACAGGCCGGTACTGCGGGCCTGTTCTTCCTGGTCAAGTGTTAGCGCGCCACGCTGGCCGTCGTTGTTATCGAAGCGTTTGCGGTCGTCTGTTTGGTTCTGCACATCAATGCCGGAACTGAGGCGGTGCTTGCCATACCGTTTCGAGGCCGTCAGACCCAGCCCGCCAAAGCCACGTTCGAACTCGACTTGCCCGCCACCGGTGAAGGGCAGGCGGTTGTCGAAATCCCGGTTGCCTGCATAGGCGATGG
>JBFKKS010000092.1:0-8965 GCA_041630955.1 Nevskiales bacterium | reverse complement strand
GCTTTCTGGCGTGGTTTTCCCGAGGTCATGCATGTCGCCAGCTTCTCGACCATCATGAAGCGCCTGAACAAGAACATGCATGGCGATGACCCGGCCTACTACCGTATACCGGACAGTCGCGAACTGGCAGCCCAGTATCTGCTGTTGTATGAGCTGTCGCTGCCCTACGGACTGGATCTGACCAACCAGGTCAACATCGACAAGTCCGGTACCCGTTTCCGCATTACTTTCGAGAACATCAGTTCCAAGGAAACCCGCAAGTTTGCTGAACTGGGTGAACAATGGTTACGCGAAAATGCCCCTGAAATGGCGGGTTATGCGGTCGGCGTGCCGGTCATGTTCTCCTATATCTCCGAGCGCAACCTGAACTCGATGTTCAAGGGTATGCCGATAGCGATTATCGGCATTTCGCTGATCCTCATCGTCACGCTGCGCAGCTTCAAGATCGGCATGATCAGCCTTATTCCCAACCTGTTACCCATTGGTATCGCGTTTGGCATCTGGGGCCTGATCGACGGCGAGATCAATTTCACCATGGCCATGGTGATGGGCATGACGCTGGGCATCGTGGTGGACGATACGATTCACTTCCTCAGCAAATACCTGCGCGGCCGCCGCGAACAGGGCTACAGCGTGGAAGAGGCGGTACGCTATTCACTGCGCACTGTTGGCTCGGCAATCACGGTGACCTCGTTCATCCTGGTGGCCGGGTTCCTGCTTTTGACTACCTCCAGCTTCCTGCCCAACAGCGGCAATTCCAAACTCACCGCGCTAGCTATTTCTGCAGCACTGGTGGCAGACTTTCTTTTACTTCCGGCGTTATTGCTACTGCTTGATCGCAGGCAATACGCTCAAACCCATTCAACCAACAAGGACTTGGACGATGCTGAACAAGCAACCGCTTAACCTGATCGGCAGCCTGCTGATCGCATGTACTTTCCTCACCAGCGCCAGCGCCTGGGCCCAGACACCGGCCGAAAAAGGCCTGGCAATCACGGTCGAGGCCGACAAACGCAATTCCGGCTGGGGCGACTCAAAGGTCGATATGGAAATGATCCTGCGTAACCGCCAGGGCCAGGAAAGCCAGCGCGAGCTGCGCAGCCAGTCCCTGGAAAAACCGGATGACGGCGACTGGAGCATGATCATCTTTGACAAGCCCAAGGATGTGAAGGGCACCGCACTGCTCACCTACAGCCATAAGGTCGACCCTGATGACCAGTGGCTGTACCTGCCAGCTCTCAAACGCGTGAAACGCATTGCCTCCAACAACAAGTCGGGGCCGTTCATGGGTTCGGAGTTCGCCTATGAAGACCTGTCTTCACAGGAGATAGAGAAATACAAGGACTACAAATGGCTGCGCGACGAGAAGGTCGATGGCGTTGACTGCTTCGTGATTGAACGCGTGCCGACCGACGAGAAGTCCGGCTATACCAAACAGGTTGCCTGGATCGACAAGGAACACTATCGCGTACGCAAGGTCGATTTCTATGATCGCAAGGGCGAACTGCTGAAAACCCTGACAGCCAGCGACTATGCCGTTTATAAAGACGTGCACTGGCGTCCCGGCAAGCTCGAGATGGTCAACCACCAGACCGGCAAGAGCACCAGCCTGCTGTTCAAGAACTATGCGTTCAGTAATGGCTTCACGGACAGGGACTTTGACCAGAACAGCCTGAAATCCGCACGCTAACTGCGTTTCACGGGTCATGAGCCGGGGAAAGGGAGAGTAGCCAATGAGACGGGTTTTTCTGGGCAGTATCTTGCTGTTAGCAACAGCCAATGCATCGGCGCTGGAAGGCGAATTCGATGTATCTGCAACCCTGGAAGGTCGCTACTTCATTGATGAGCCGCTGCGCGAGGAGCAGGATCAATCCAGCGCCAGTTTCTCCCTGTCAGTCGAACCCGAGTACTACCTGGAGTGGGAAAGAAACGGCCTGCAACAAAGCTTCACCTTGGCTGGCTTTGCCCGCCTGGACCAGACTGATGATGAACGTAGTCACATGGATATACGTGAAGCCTACTGGCACCAGGTCGGTGAGACGATCGAGTTGCGTGTAGGCGTACGCAGGGTTTTCTGGGGTGTGACTGAATCAGCACACCTGGTCGATATCATCAACCAGACAGATGCCGTGGAAAACCTCGACGGTGAGGACAAGCTGGGCCAGCCGATGTTCAACCTTGCCTGGGTCACCGACTTCGGCACGGTCGACTTCTTCTTCCTGCCTTACTTCAGGGAGCGGACTTTCCCGGGACCGAAGGGGCGTTTAAGGCCCTTCCTGCCGGTCGATACCGACAACCCCATTTATGAGGACGGTGCCAAGGAACGGCACAACGACTTCGCAGTACGCTGGGTCAACAGCATCAGCGGCTGGGACATAGGCCTGTCCTACTTCAACGGCACAGCGCGTGAGCCACGTCTGCTGTTTGCTGTCGACGACGTACAGGTGAATGGCTCGCCCCCGCCCAACTGTATTCTGGGCACCGTGCCGCTGGCGGGTCCGTTGTTCAATGGAACGGTGCCAGTGCTGGCCCCCAACTGCGAAGACTCGGTGACCATCACTCCCGTCAACCCGCATCTGGTGCCTGCCTATGACCAGATGGAACAGACCGGCCTGGAACTGCAGTACCTGACCGAAGGCTGGTTCCTGAAACTCGAGGCCATTCACTACAGCAGCAAGGTACAGAGCTACACCGCTGTTGCGACTGGCTTCGAATACACCTGGGGTGCCGTGTTTCGGTCCGCCCTGGATGTCAGCCTGATTGGCGAGTATCTCTACGATGACCGCGGCAGCCTGTCGCCTAATTCCCCCCAGGGCCGTGCTATCAGGAAATTCATCTCCGGCGAAGACTTTACGGTGGCCGAGGCCCGTGATCTGCAGGACATCAAGCCACAGAGTTTTTCCCCATTCCAGGATGATATTTTTATTGGCTCGCGTATCGCCTTTAATGATGTCCAGAGCACCCAGATACTGGCCGGCGTAATCCTCGACAGGGAAAGCGATGCCTGGCTCGGCAGCATAGAAGCCAGCCGTCGACTTGGCGAAAACTGGAAGCTGTCCGTCGAACTGCGTACCTTTGAAGATATCGAGATCACCGACCCGCTGTATAGCGTGAGTCAGGACAGCCTGTTGCAACTTGAACTCACCCGTTATTTCTAGAACCACGACCCTGTTCTGGGTCGCACTGCTGACGCTGGCGCCGCTGCTGTGGCTGCAGGGCCGCCTCGCCCGCCAGCGCACCCCTCGTCTGCCGGAAGCAACCGGTGATGCCCATGGCAGCCATGGTATGGGGCCAGATAGAGGCCGGTTACTGGTAGTCGGTGAGTCACCGGTGGTGGGTGTTGGCGTATCGCAGTTCGAGGAGTCACTGGGCGCCCGGATTGCAGCAGCGCTGGCAGAAACAAGCGGACGATGCTGGCACTGGACAGCCATTGGGGAAAATGGCGCCAACCTGCAACGACTGAATGAAATCCTTGAACCACTGTGCCTGCCCGATGCGGTAGACATGATCGTGGTGGTGAGCGGCGTAAATGACACCACGGGACTGACGCCGATTCACCGCTGGCAACAAGGGCTGCAACAGACCATTACACAGCTGCGTCGCTTGTCTGATGCACCGATCCTGTTTACGACCGTACCACCCATGCAGTCCTTCACGGCTTTGCCTCAGCCGTTGCGATGGGTGCTGGGCCTACGGTCGCGCGCCCTGAATGAGGCAATGCGCACGACCCTGGACAAGCACCCCAGCGTGTTATGCGCCCCCGTGCTACCGCTGTTGGAGCCACAACACCTGGCCTCGGACGGTTTTCATCCATCCGCCCAGGCCTGCCAGGAATGGGCTGAACGGCTGATCCCGCTCATCCACCCGCTGCTGCGCTAGCTCAACGATTCATTCTGGCAACTGGTAAGCCATAAACTGTTTACGCAGCGCGAGCTTCTGGATCTTGCCGGTAGCCGTATGCGGGATTTCCTCCACAAAGGCGACATCATTGGGCTTCCACCAGTCCGCGACCTTGCCATCAAAATAATCCAGCAAAGCCTGCTTATCCGGATCGCTGCCCTCTTTTCTGACCACTATCAATAGAGGCCTCTCGTCCCACTTGGGATGCGCCACACCGATCACTGCAGCCTCGGCGACATCCGGATGGCCCATGGCAATGTTTTCCAGTTCAATCGAGCTGATCCATTCACCGCCCGACTTGATCACGTCCTTGGTGCGGTCGGTAATCTGCATATAGCCATCGGGATCGATGGTGCAGACGTCACCGGTGCTAAACCAGCCTTCCGCATCATGCTCGGTTGCGTCGGGTCGTTCGTAATAAGACGAGCAGACCCAGGGGCCGCGCACCTTCAGCGCACCAAAAGCCTTGCCATCATGGGGTAACTCGTTGTTGTCATCATCGACAATTTTCATTTCCACGCCGTACACGGCGCGTCCCTGTTTTGCCTTGATGGCCCAGTAGGCAGCCTCGCTCAGGTCTGCATGCTTGGGCATGGGTACATTCATGGTGCCAATAGGGCTCATTTCGGTCATCCCCCAGGCGTGCAGAGTCTCGACCTGATATTCGTTCTTGAAGGCCTGCATGATGGCAACCGGACAGGCGGAACCGCCGACCACGGTTCGTTCGAGACAGTCCACCCGTTTGCCTGACTCGCGCAGGTAATTCAGCAAGCCCAGCCATACGGTCGGCACCCCTGCTGCCAGGGTCACACCCTCACTTTCAATCAAATCCTGCAGGGTTTCGCCATCGCCCATTTTCGGGCCAGGGAATACCAGTTTGGCCCCGACCATGGGCGCAGCATAGGGAATGCCCCAGGCATTGACGTGGAACATGGGCACCACGGGCAAAATGGCATCCGCGCCTGAGAGCCCCATGGCATCCGGCAGACATTCGGCCATGGCATGCAGTACGGTCGAGCGATGTGAGTACAGCACGCCCTTGGGGTTACCGGTGGTGCCCGAGGTATAGCAGAGAGCGCAGGCCGCGCTTTCTTCGATATCGGGCCAGTCGAAATCAGCCTCCTCGCCAGCGATCAAGTCCTCGTAGCAATGCACGTTGTCCAGCGTGGTTTCCGGCATGTGAGCCGAATCGGTCAGAATGATGAAACCCTTAAGTGTCTTGCACTGGGCGAGCTGCTGTTCGGCCAACGGCCAGAACATGGGATCAATCAGCAGCCATTGGTCTTCGGCGTGATTGATAATGTAGGAGATCTGCTCCGGAAACAGCCGCGGGTTGATGGTATGTAAAACCATGCCGGAACAGGACACGCCGTAGTAAGCCTCAAAATGCCGGTAGTCATTCCAGGCCAGGGTCGCCACCCTTTCGCCACGACCCACACCCAGTTTCACCAGAGCATTAGCCAACTGGCCAGCACGATCAAAGGCTTGCCGGTAGGTCGTACGATGGCGTGGGTTATCGCCTGTAACGGAAACGATTTCCACACCCGGGTTGTTGCTCTGGGCATGCTGCATGATCGTGGTGATCGTGAGCTGCGTGTTCATCATCAGGCCTTGCATGGTTTTTTGCCTCCAACAGCATCAAACAGGTTTATAGCAGGTAGCAGACGGTAAGCGGTTTCATCGCAGTTTCCAAGCACTGATTCTGCGAAACCGGCGGGCATGTATTCAAATGACCGATCGAATTGTCTTACGGTTACCCGCGGACTGCGAAAAGGAATTACGCCAGCGTGCTGGTGACACGACCAGTTATTGCGTTACTCTTTGAATATGAAACAGATGCTTGCTACAGGCCTGTCTGTGCTGCTTACCTGCGTGGGCGGTTTTGCATGGGCAGAAATGCCCACTGACAAGGACGCACCACACAGTTTCAAGTTACTCAGCAGTGACAACCTTGAAGACGCCAAGCAGGAGACCCTGCCCGGCCTGAAGCGTCGTGTCGCTGCCAAGGGCCTCAAGTTCGGTGCTCCGGTTTTCATCCGCATATTCAAGGAAAGCCGCGAACTGGAAATGTGGCTCGAAAAAGAGGGCAAATTCGAGTTGTTCCGCACTTACCCCATCTGCGAGATGTCGGGCAGGCTCGGCCCCAAGCTGGAGCAAGGCGATGAACAGGCACCTGAGGGCTTCTACTGGGTGAATGCGGGCTGGATGCACCCACGCAGTTCCTTCCACCTTGCGATCAACATCGGCTATCCCAATGAATATGATCGTGCGCATGAACGCACCGGCAGCGCGATCATGATCCACGGCGAATGCTCGTCCTCCGGCTGCTTCGCCATGACTGATGAATATATCGAGGATATCTACCTGCTTGCCGAGGCAGCCCTCATCGAGGGGCAGGAATACTTCCGGGTACAGGTTTTTCCGTTCCGCATGACCGAGGCCAACATGCAGCGCCACAAGGGCTGGCGTTGGTATAGCTTCTGGGAAAACCTCAAGCAGGGCTATGACTTCTTTGAGCAACACAGGCGCCCGGTGAACGCGGAGGTCGTTGACGGGCGATATGTGTTCAGTGACCCGCTCCAACTGCCGGGCTCCGCAGTTGCCAGTACGAATACATCCAATGCAGGCGCGCTGGAATAATCAGGTCATTGCAGAATCTGACGACACAATTGAGGTCGAGGGCAATCACTACTTCCCGCCCGAGGCTGTGAACCGGGCCTACCTGAAAGCCAGCGAACATACCTCCGTATGCCCATGGAAAGGCACCGCGCATTACCACGACCTGATCGTCGACGGGGAAGTGAACCCAGAAGCGGCCTGGTACTACCCGGAACCCAGGCAGGCGGCAGATAAAATCCGCAACTACATCGCGTTCTGGAAAGGTGTGGAGGTCAGTCGCTAGTCGGGTTATGCAGGGCACCCAGATCCAGCACGGATATCAACATTAATTCACGAAACAAGCGCTGTACGCACAATCTTGTTTCGTTCTGGTTTAAATCCCCAGCCAGAGAACAGTCCCAGGCTAGTCGAACTCGACCGGTTTCCGACTCAATGATCTGTAGGCGCGCCCGATCTTCCTGCAGGCGCGCGTCGATTGCATAGCTCAAAGCGAGGCTCCTTTTTACCAATAGGAGTCACCACTTTAATGGTAATGATTATCATTCGCAATTATGGGGGCAGCATACATGACAATGCGCGCCCGGTCAGCAGAAGATCGTTGCCAGGCTTACAGCCAAAGGCTGCTGACCAGCGGCAGTGGATTAGTCGTATCGGGGTCGTGTGCCAGGTAGTAAAACGCGGCCGCGGCAAGCGCTAAACCTAGCAATAGCAGCAGTTTACGCCTGAGTAACCATATGCGGCGCCTCAGGGTCTGGCGCCTGAATTCAATCAATCGCCTGCGGTCTTTTTCGGTCAAGGTTGTCATGTTGGTTCCTGTTTGTAGCTTTAGCGCAAGGTTACCCTGTACGCAGGACCCATGACACTCGAATATCTAACAGAATTCGTAATAATAATAATTACATACGTGTCAGCCGATGATTACATCAATATTTGGATTCAGATGGGTTTGAATTCATTCCCGCACCAGGCTCCATCATCAGGGATTGTATCCCCACGCAAATATCCGCGCGCCGCAATGCGACTACGCGTCAGCCGGCCCATACCTGCTGATTGAATCTGGGGTCAACTTGAGGAGGAGCACGGGCAGCTACCCCAGCTGACAATGGGGGTTCGCCCACTTGCAGATGGTGTATTTGCCCAGTGCCCTATACCGTTGTCTGGAAAGATGCCGTTAACCCGACAAGCGTCAGGAGCAGCAGCAGCTGCCGCCGCAAAGCCCACAGCCGTTGCCTGGATTTTTTGGTCCTGAGTTCGTTCAGCCGTTGCCGGCTTTCGTCTGTTAAAGATGCCATGTCAATTTCCTGTTAGTAGCTTGAGGTATAGATTACGCGCAAGCCCTCTCACTCCAAGAGAGAAGAACCTAACAGAATTTGTAATGTATATAATCAGATACGCGTGAGCCTACGATTACAAGAATACTTCCACGGCTGGCCGGAAAAAGCCTCAGCCACGCTGACGGGCATGGTATTTCTCAAGCAACCTCAAGGCGAGTTGCGGTGCATGCGCCTTCTTCCACTCACCCGCAGCAAACTTGTTGGCCTCGGCCAGGGTGGGATAGATGTGGATGGTGCCCAGAATCTTGTTCAGGCCCAGCTTGTAACGCATGGCCAATACATACTCTGCAATGAGGTCACCGGCGTGTTCACCAACTATCGTGACGCCAAGAATGCGATCCTTGCCCGGCACCGTCAGGACCTTCACGAAACCGTGCGCCTCGGAATCAGCAATCGCACGATCCAGGTCGTCAATGCCGAACCGGGTCACCTCGTAGGCCACCCCCTGTTCCCTGGCGGCGGTTTCATTCAGACCTACAGTGGCCACCTCGGGCTCGGTGAAGGTGGCCCAGGGAATCACTGAATAATCAGCCTTGAATTTCTTGAAGCGACCAAACAGGGCGTTGACGGCGGCGTACCAGGCCTGGTGTGAGGCCGTATGGGTGAACTGGTAAGGTCCTGCGACGTCGCCTGCAGCAAAGATGTTGGGGAAGTTGGTGCGCATGAATTCATCAACCACTACCGTACGATCAACTTCAACGCCAAGTTGCTGAAGTCCGAAACCCTCGAGCCGTGCCTTGCGCCCCACGGCGACCAGAATCTGGTCAAACGGCACCTCGATTGCATCACCCATGTATTCACAAATCAGGACCTTCTCGCCCTTGACGATGCGCACTTCAGTGGCTCGATGGCCGGTGAGGACATTGATTCCTTCAGCCTCAAAGCGCTGTTTCACCAGTTCGGAGACATCCGGGTCTTCCTTGATCATGATGCGGTCCAGCATTTCGACTTGCGTGACATGGCTACCCAGCCTGGCGAAGCACTGTGTCAGTTCCGAGCCAATCGGCCCGCCGCCCAGCACCACCAGGCGGCGTGGCAACTCACGGATGTCCCAGACCGTGTCAGAAGTCAGGTAACCGACCTCCTCCAGGCCCGGTATAGGGGGAACAAAT
>JBFKKS010000091.1:0-9151 GCA_041630955.1 Nevskiales bacterium | reverse complement strand
TTTCTTCATGAGGACTCCCTCTCCCAATCGTTATATCGAGGGCCACTGGCCCGGTTAATCAGGCGGCTATTTTGACAAAATCTGGCTTCTCGCGCACGGCGCAATCCGGACAGGCCCAGTTTTCGGGATTTCTGATCATTTCGTACCGGCCGGAAAGCCTTGCTTGGGCTCGCCAACCGCTTCATCAAATACGTAGCTACAACCGCCGCATTCGTGCTTCGCCAATGATTTCTCCAGTTTCAGATAGTCATCGGGTTTGATAGTGCCCCATTTCCCTGCGGCGCGTTACCGTCAATCAAGCACGCCGTTTCCGAGCCTGGGGTTGCCCAATGGTAGACTAGGCCTTGTTACAGCATTCAGCAGACACATGGGGGCGCGATGGGTCGCAGGCCAGCTGCCAAGCAAGGCGATACTCTAAAGGAAATCCGCAGCGCCGCTTTTGGCCTGTTCGGCCAGCATGGCTATGACGGCGTTTCAATGAATAGTGTTGCCCAGGAAGCGGGTATTACCAAGGCGGCCCTGTACTGGCATTACGACGGCAAAGAGGCCCTGTTTACTGATTGCCTGAGCGAACTGCATGCCCTTTTTCAGCTCAATATATTCGAGCGCGTAAAAGTGGCCACCTCTCCGGGGGACAAGCTGATGGCGATTTTTCACGGGGTTGTGGCTTTGCTCAGGGATGATCGCATCAAGGCTGGCATTGCAGGCTACTGGCTGAATCCGGGCAGCGGTGTGCTTGCTGAGGCATCGCGTCTTCAAAGTGACTTTGAGCGGACTTCATCGCAATTCATCGCTTCGGTGATTGAACAGGGAATTGCCGCCGGTGAACTGGATCTGGTTATTCCCGTAGACGAGATGGCGCAGGCGATGATTTCAACCATAGAAGCCATTGCACTGCCATTGCGACGCTTGTCACCGGATGAAATCCAGCCGCTGGTCGGCACTTTGGCGCACACTTTCTTCCGTGCCCATGCGACGAGTGATGATCTGGCCCGCAGGGCGATTGAGCTGGGCCAGCTTAAACCCAGGTAACTGATAGCGGACCAGCCTGGGCCGCTAGGCGCTTTGCAGCAACCGCTCGCCGATTTGTTTTTTCTCGTGCTCCGCTATGGCCGCCATGATCTGGGCGATGCGTGCGACATCTCTCAGTTGCCTGAAACCTGTATTGAGGGTGTCGTGAATTTCACCCAGACCCACATTGCGAAACATGCCCTTGAGTAATATGAAGCCACTGTAAATCATGCGGCTGCGGATATGGGGGGCGATCAGGTGGCCGATCTCAACAAGCAAATCAAGGCGCCGGTGCCTTAACGCCGCGTCATCACAGGCCCATACTGCGGCCGCGTATTCGGTGGCGGTGAGAGGGGCCTCGGACAGTGCAGTTACCAGTCGATCCTGAATGTCAGCGCTGAGTACGCTGAATTCAATGGCACTGGCAAACAGCGGAAAAGTCTTGTCCATGCGCCGGGCATGTTCCAACCCCTTTGGCCCGCGGTCTATCATCTCGTCGAGTGGCAGGCCGTTGTGGAGTTGGCTCAGGTAAAACTCAAGCACCTTCTCATACTCGGTCTGGGTGGCGCTGAAAGGGGCATGACGGCGGCGCATGTCGACAACCTCCCACTGCTGAAGGGCACGCAGACGGCGCAGGAAGGCAGCGTCCTCATGGTGACGGGGCAGTGCGCGGTAGCGCTCGAATAGTTCTTGCAATGCCTGTAACTGGGCTTCTTTCGGGGGCATAGGTCAGCGCCATGGAGGGGACGCGAATTGTACGCCTAGCAGCAGTGCTTGTTGAGTGACCGGTTGCGCAGCTCGGTTTAATGACCGGGCAGCTTGCCCCAGATATGTTCCAGTCGCTTGTCACGACCGCAGCCAGATCGGTACCACTGGTAGCGGATCGGATTCTTTTTGTAGTAATCCTGGTGATAGCTTTCAGCGGCCGTGAAAGGGGCAAGATCATTGATCTCAGTCACTACCGGCTGGCCGAGTTGCTGGGCTACCCGTGCCTTGCTTTTTTCGGCCGCCTTACGTTCAACCGTGTTAGCCACGAAAATTGCGCTACGGTACTGCGAGCCTTTATCGCAGAACTGGGCATTGGGCGTGAGGGGATCAATGCTGTGCCAGAAATGGGTTAGCAGTTGTGTGTAACTGATTTGTGAAGGCCGGTAGCGAACCTCGACGGTCTCGGTATGGCCGGTGCCGCCACCACTCACCGACTTGTAGGACGGGTTCGCTGTGTGACCACCCATATAGCCGGAAACCGCCTCGACCACGCCAGCGAGTTTTTCAAAGTCGGCTTCGGTGCACCAGAAACAGCCTCCGGCGAAGTAGGCCCTGGCGATGGGCTCCTTGGCCTGGCCCGGCGAGGTCACCAGCAGTGCAGCGCAGATCAGCAGTGCCCGTCTCATACGCGCAGCTCGGGCAACGCTTCGCCCCTGGGTACAAAATGGAGTGCCAGGCCATTGTTGCAATAGCGCAGGCCCGTTGGTTTCGGTCCGTCCTTGAACACATGGCCCTGGTGACCACCGCAGCGTGCGCAGTGGTATTCCGTGCGCGGGTAGAGCAGCTTGTAGTCAGTCGAGGTAGCGATGGCCTCAGGCAAGGGTTGCCAGAAGCTTGGCCAGCCAGTGCCGCTGTCATACTTGGTTCTGGCATCAAACAGGGGCTGGTAGCAGGCTGCGCACAGGAATGTGCCGTCGCGCTTTTCCTTGTTGAGCGGGGAACTCCAGGGACGCTCGGTATCTTCGTGGAACAGTACATCGAACTGTTGCTGGCTCAGGTAGGGACGCCAATGAGAGCCCGGCAGTTGAAGTTTGCCCAGCGCTTTTTCCGCAGCCCAAACCAATGGCTGAACCGCGATTGCGCAAACGGCTGCGATCGACTGTAAGAAACGGCGGCGCTGCATGGGACGCTCCTGTGGGTATTGAGTTATGACCCGTATAGATGCCACAGGTTCGGCTGGGGGTTACGCGCCAGGGGGATTTTGGTAGCGGCCACCGGCAAGGCCTGGTGGCGAGGCGGCCTGTTCTAAAGAGGACTTAGGACCGTCAGGCAGTGTTGTTGCCTGTATTGCGGATTACCCGGATCGGCGCCGCCACTAGTCCTGGGTCTTATCCCTTTCGATCATCGCGTAGGCGCTGTGGTTGTGGATCGACTCAAAGTTTTCCGACTCCACAACATAGGCCATGACGCGGTCATCCTCATTGAGCCTGGCTGCCACGTCGCGCACGAGATCTTCGACAAACTTGGGATTGTCATAGGCGCGTTCGGTGACGAACTTCTCGTCCGGTCGCTTGAGTATGCCGAAGACCTCGCAGGAGGCTTCCTGCTCGGCAATGTCGATAATCTCTTCAAGCCACATGAAACCATTCATTTTTACATTGATGGTGATATGTGAACGCTGGTTATGTGCCCCGTAGTCGGAGATTTTCTTTGAGCATGGGCACAGGCTGGTCGCGGCGACGACGACTTTCACCCAGATATCAACGTTGTCTCCGCACTTCTCGCCGATGAAGCTGACATCGTAGTCCATCAGGCTTTGCACGCCCGTGACCGGAGCCGCCTTGTTGACGAAGTAGGGGAAGCTCATCTCGATGTGGCCGGCTTCGGCCTCAAGCTTGTCGGTGACCTCGCCCAGCATTTCGCGGAAGGACTGCACGGTAATCTCGTAATCGTGGCTGCTCAGTATCTCGACAAAGCGCGACATGTGCGTGCCCTTGAAGTTATGGGGCAGATTCACGTACATGTTGAAGTTGGCGATGGTGTGTTGCTCACCACCGCTGCGCTGGCTCACCCTTACCGGGTGACGAATGTCCTTGATGCCGACCTTGTTGATCGGAATGCGTCGTGAATCGGCACGGCCCTGCACGTCCTCAATCGGGGCATTGGCAGTATCCGGCAGGCTGCTTGAAGTAGCGCTCATGAAATTAAGTCTAGCTTGAGTCTGGCGCGATGCGCGGGACCGTTTATTGTATCAGACCGGGTGGTATGTACGGTTCAATTTAGCCCGGGGGCCAACTGAACGGGCGTCCCGCCATGACATGCAGATGCAGGTGAAACACGCTTTGGCCTGCGCCTGCGCCGTTATTGACCGTAACGCGAAAGGCATCGGCATAACCTTCCTCGGTGGCGATTTTGCTACAGGTCAGCATCAGGTGGCCGAGGACTTCGCGGTCTTCAGCCGTCGCATCGACCAGCTTGGGAATGGGCTTGCGGGGGACCACGAGCACATGCAGCTTGGCCTGCGGGTTAACGTCGCGAAACGCGATGCAATGTTCGTCTTCATGCACGATATCGCTTGGGATTTCGCGGTCAATGATCTTTTCAAACAGGGTTTTGGACATGATGGCCTCTACTGATCCGGAAGAGCATGGTAAACAATCCTAGCCTGTGTGCGGTGAATCGTTAAGATAGGGGCTTCCCAGGGGGTGATTGATGACTGAGTCGGATTTTCTGCCATTGAATATAGCGGTGCTGACGGTATCGGATAGCCGCAGCGAAAGCGACGACAAATCAGGTGCACTGCTGGTTGAGCGATTGCAGGCGGCTGACCATCAGCTGGCTGATAAGCGGATCGTCAGAGATGATATTTATCAGATACGTGCACAGGTGTCTGCCTGGATTGCAGACCCGGTCGTCAATATCGTGCTGACCACCGGCGGAACCGGCATCACTGGCCGTGACGTGACACCTGAAGCGATCGCGCCCCTGCTGGATCGCTCGATAGACGGTTTCGGCGAGCTTTTCCGGCAGATTTCATACACCGAGATCGGCGCGTCGACCATCCAGTCCAGGGCCATTGCCGGTATAGCCAATGCTACGCTGGTTTTCTGCATGCCGGGCTCATCAGGTGCCTGCGCTACCGCCTGGGATAGTATTCTGCGGAGCCAGCTTGACCGTCGTACCCAGCCCTGTAATTTCGCGAAGCTGATAGAACGCTTTGCCGAACAATAGTCGACACCCGCGGTCTATGTCAGCATCCATTAATCATTAACCATGAATCAAGAGGGACTTAACCATGCGCATTGCAAGACTCCTGTGTTTAACCGCGCTGCTTGTTGCCGGCCCGGCTGTTGCCGGTGGTGATCGCTCGCCTGCACCCGACGGTGCAGCGGCATATATCATCAGCCCGTCAAATGGCGCCGTCGTAAAAAGCCCGGTCAAGGTTGTGTTTGGCCTGAGCGGTATGGGCGTTGCGCCTGCCGGCGTGGACAAGGAACACACGGGGCATCATCACCTGTTGATCGATGTGGACAAGCTGCCCTCCAACAACAAGCCGATTCCGGCCGACGAAAACCACCGCCATTTCGGTGGCGGCCAAACCGAGGTGTCACTGGACCTGGAACCCGGCAAGCACACGTTGCAGTTATTGCTGGGCGACAAGCACCACGTGCCGCACCGCCCGCCGGTGATGTCGAAGAAGATCACGATCACGGTGGTTGACCCGAAGGCCAGTATTGACGTTAAAGCGGGCGCCAAGCTGAAGCTGGGAGAGTAGCTGCACCCAGTTCAGTTGGGGCTAGCTTTCAAAGAAGTGATGCACACTGTGGCCCTCGGGACCTTCGAGGGCCAGCTGCAGCATTTTTTCGGCCACCTCGCGTGTCTTGACGGCCCGGTAGCGGCGCAGTTTGCCGCATAACAGTGGATTCAGCGCGGGCATGATGGCCTGTGCCATGGCTTCGCCGGTTCGATGTTCTTCACGTTCGCCCACCAGCAGGGAGGGGCGCATGATGTGGACAGTGGCAGGGCCATTCGCAAGCACGTCGGTCTCGGCACGCCCTTTGACTCGGCTGTAAAAGGCCATCGCCTTTGGATTGGCGCCCACCGCCGAAATCATCACGAAGCGCTGCGCGCCACCCTGTTTGGCCAGTCGCGACAGTTCTACCACGTAGTCATGGTCCACACGTTCGAAAGCCGGTCTGGAACCGGCCTGCTTGATGGTGCTGCCCAGGCAGCAGAACACGTCATCCACGGCGAACAGCTCGGCGTGCCCGGCGAGTTGCTCAAAATCGACTTCATGCACGTATAGCTTGGGTTCACTATGTGCCAGTGGTCGACGTGTCAGGACGTGCACTTCATCGTATCTTGGCTCACTGAGCAGCATGGAAAGCAAGTGGCGTCCTACCGCGCCGGTGGCGCCGGCGATCAGTGCCTTGCGGCTATTGGAATCAGGCATGACTGGCTTGGGGTGTGAGCTTGTGCGCAGCATACACAAGGCCATTGCTAGCGACGAGTAGGTTGCACCAATGGGCCTGCGCGCCGTGTGGGGTTAGGATGGGGCTGGCGCAAGATTCGGGACTGCGATGCCGATGGCTGATGAACAATCGATGACAACCCGTGGGGGCTGGTTGGCCGGTCTTGGCGTGGCCTGGTTCTGGGCCTTTTTTGCCCTGTGCTGGAGCCTGGTGCCCGACGCCTCGTTCAAGCCCGTGGCCGTGTGGTTGGGCGCATTGGCCATTGGTGCCTTGTTGTGCGTACGTTTGGTCGGCGGGCGAGTGGAGATCGGTTTCGCACCGCTGGGCACGTTGCTGATGAGCCTGTTTGCACTGGACTACGCCAGTCACATGGGCAGCATGAACGAGCTGCGGCTACTGATCGATATGGCCGGTCTTGGGCTGGGAGGCGGGCTCTTTGTGGTGCCGCTGTATGCTTTTTCGCAGTGGCGTACACGCGATGAAGCGCTGGGTTGGATGTCTGCACTTATCCTGATCGCCAGTGCCCTGTTTACCCTGATTCTGCTGGCAGTGGACCAGGGACTGGCCAGGCTGGAACTGGCACCCGTGACGCGCCTGCAGATTCTGGCGGTCAGTAACCTTGCGGTTGCGCTGTTCATCTATAAGCAAATACCTGAATTTTTCCTGCGCCTGGTGCTCTGGGTGATCGTGCATGTGATGTACCGCATCGACAAGAAGGGTTTGAGCAAAATTCCAAACGATGGGCCGGCGCTGCTGGTCTGCAATCATGTGAGTTTTCTGGATCCGGTTATTGTGGGCTCGAATATTCCGAGGCCGGCCCGCTTCGTGATGTATCACAAGATCTGGAAGTTGCCGCTGGCGCACCAGTTCTTCAAGACGGTCAAGGCGATAGCGATTGCACCGGCCAAGGAAGACCCGGAAATGCTGGAAGAGGCCTATCGACGCATCGCACATAGCCTGGATGACGGCGACCTCGTCGTGATCTACCCCGAGGGCGGCATTACTTACGATGGCGAGATACAGCCTTTCCAGCGGGGGCTGGAGCGGATTCTCGAGCGGAACCCGGTACCGGTCATACCGCTGGCGTTACGTGGGGTGTGGGGTAGCTGGTTCAGTCGTTATGGCGGCAAGGCCCTGACCGGGCTGCCGCGTCGATTCCGGGCCAGGATTGAACTGGTGGTCGGAGACCCGGTTAGCCCCACTGAGGCAACCGCAGAGTTGATGGAAGAAAAGGTGCGTGAACTGCGAGGTGATAAGCGCTGATGACTGTTCGATACCCAGAGAGTTGGTAATGCAAGAGATGCTACAGGACAACATGATGATCAAGATTATGGCCGAGCCAATCTGGCTGCAGGCCTGGGTGGGGTGGATGATGTTGCTGAATACGGCCGCCCTGCTATTTCTGAAGCATAAGCAGGCGAAAGTGGTGCTTGCTGTTTGGGTCGGCAATGTCATCACCATGGCAGTGCTCTACGAAATGGTTGGATACGTGCGACTGCTTGGGTTGTCCCACGTAATCTGGTGGACGCCGCTGGTGATCTATTTGTTCAGACAGCGCAAACAGTTTCCGACTGGGGCCGTTGCAACGTGGCTATGGATAGTTTTACTGACGAACAGTGCATCACTGGTCATCGATTACCTGGACGTGTTGCGGTACTTAATGGGGGATGGTGCGCTCGAGTAACGGCGATGAAAAAACCGCCAGGGCAGGCGCAGTCTGCCTGCGCAAATCTCATTTATTATTCATTCTCAACGCCCGTTTGCCATGACCGGTAGGCCAAGCTGCGGTCAATCCGGTAAACTCGCGCGTCAAGCTTTTTTTGGGGAGAGATATGGCACAGACGGTTATTGAGCTGGTTGAACACGCGTCGCAGGATTTTGCTTCGTTGCCCGCAATGAAGACCAAGGTCAACGGTCAGTGGGAGGCCATTGACTGGGCTGAGTACGGTCGCACGGTACACCTCGCCGGCCGCGCTTTCATGACGCTGGGTGTACAGCCCGGCGATGGCGTGGCGATTATCGGTTACAACCGTCCGCCCTGGATCTTCAGCATGATGGGCGCGATTTTTGCCCGCGCCGTGCCCGCCGGTATCTACACCACCTGTTCACCAGAGCAATGCCATTACATCGCGGAACACTGTGATGCGACCGTGGCAGTAGTGGAAAACCTGGAGCACCTGGAGAAATTTCTGGAAATCCGGGACCGCCTGCCCAAGCTCAAGTCCATCGTCATGATGTACGGCTCGCACCCCGACCCGATGGTCTACAGCTGGGAGGATTTCCTGGCGCTGGCGGAGAAAACGCCGGAAGCAGACCTGCAGGCACGCATGGATGCCGTGGATTCGGAAGATGTGGCAGAGCTGGTCTATACCTCGGGCACCACTGGCAATCCCAAGGGGGTCATGATTACGCATCGCAACATCGCCTGGGGTATCCGTTCATTCCTCGACCAGTTCGAGCCAACCCTGCGCGCTGCCTTCGATGGCAAGTTGCCGCAGGAGTCCAAGACAGGCTATGACCTGATCAGTTACCTGCCACTGTGTCATGTGGCTGAGCAGGCCGTGACTGTTTTTGCCCCGCTGGTTTTGGGCGGCACGGTCTGGTTCGCTGAGAGCCTGGAAAAGCTGGGTGAGAATCTGGCTGATGCCCGGCCGCATATGTTCCTTGGCGTGCCACGCGTATGGGAAAAGATCCAGGCGCGCATGTTGGCCGTTGGCGCCGCAGCGAGCCCCATGCAGAAGAAGATCATTGCCTGGGCTAAACAGCACGGTACGCGGCACACAGCGGCCATCATGGCGGGCAGCCAGCCACCGATACTGAGCAGGCTGGTCACCGAGAAACTGCTCGGCAAGGTGCGCCAGAAGCTGGGCCTGGATCGCAGCATCATGCAGTTCAGTGGCGCGGCACCGATCGCCCGCGACACGCTGGAGTATTTCGCCAGCCTGGGTATTCCCATTTAC
>JBFKKS010000090.1:0-9182 GCA_041630955.1 Nevskiales bacterium | reverse complement strand
CGCCATCTTTTTCGGCAGACCGCACTGGTGCAATTTCAAGGTCGGACCTACCACGATGACCGAACGGCCCGAATAATCGACCCGTTTACCGAGGAGATTCTGGCGGAAACGGCCCTGTTTGCCCTTGATCATGTCGGCCAGCGACTTGAGGGCACGCTTGTTGGAACCAGTGATCGCACGACCGCGACGGCCGTTATCGATCAGTGCATCTACGGATTCCTGCAGCATGCGTTTTTCGTTACGCACGATGATGTCCGGCGCGGACAGTTCCAGCAGGCGCCGCAGGCGGTTGTTGCGGTTGATGACACGGCGGTACAGATCGTTCAGATCGGAGGTCGCGAAACGGCCGCCATCCAGAGGCACAAGCGGACGCAGATCCGGCGGTAGTACAGGCAGCACCGTCAGGATCATCCATTCTGGCTTGTTGCCCGACTCCATGAAGTTCTCGATCAGCTTCAGGCGTTTGCCCAGACGCTTGATCTTGGTCTCCGAACCGGTCGCGTTGATGTCTTCCCGTAACTGCAGGGCCTCGGCAGGCATGTCGATGGTCTGTAACAGATCCAACACACCTTCTGCGCCCATCTTGGCGACAAACTCATCGCCATACTCCTCGATAGTCTGCAGGTACTCTTCTTCAGTCAGCAACTGTCCGCGTTCCAGCGGCGTCAGACCGGGATCAACACAGACATAGGCCTCGAAATACAGCACACGCTCGATAGCACGCAGCGGAATGTCCAGCAACAGGCCAATACGTGACGGCAGGCTCTTCAGGAACCAGATATGGGCAACCGGCGAGGCCAGTTCAATATGGCCCATGCGTTCACGACGCACCTTGGCCAAGGTGACTTCCACACCACACTTCTCGCACACCACACCGCGGTGCTTGAGGCGCTTGTATTTGCCACACAGGCACTCATAGTCCTTGACCGGGCCAAAGATCTTGGCGCAGAACAGGCCATCGCGTTCCGGCTTGAAGGTCCGGTAATTGATGGTTTCCGGTTTACGCACTTCACCATAAGACCAGGACCGGATGGTATCCGGAGAAGCCAGGCTCACGCGGATCGCGTCGAAGTCCTCGGCCATATCATGGTCGCGTAAAAGATTAAGCAGCTCTTTCATCGTTTATCCCACTCTTTCGGGGTTAATTAAGGGGTCGGGTCGGTGTCTTTGGGTGACTTGTCCAGACCCCTAATCGTCCAGTTCCAGCTCTACGTTCAGACTCAGCGCCTTGATTTCCTTCGTCAGCACGTTGAAGGACTCAGGCATACCGGCAAGCATCTTGTGATCACCATCGACGATCGACTTGTACATCTTGGTACGGCCGTTCACGTCGTCGGATTTCACCGTCAACATCTCCTGCAAGGTGTAGGCGGCGCCATAGGCTTCCAGCGCCCAGACCTCCATCTCACCAAAGCGCTGGCCACCGAACTGCGCCTTACCACCCAGCGGCTGCTGGGTCACAAGCGAGTACGGACCAGTCGAACGGGCATGCATCTTGTCATCAACCAGGTGGTTGAGCTTGAGCATGTACATGTAACCCACGGTCACATCTCGCTCAAAGGCTTCGCCGGTACGGCCATCAAACAGTTGGCACTGGCCACTGCGTGGCAGTTCTGCCAGATCCAGCATGCGGCCGATTTCTTCCTCGGTCGCGCCGTCGAATACCTGGGTACCCATCGGCACGCCACCGCGCAGGTTGTTGCACATTTCGATGACTTCTTCGTCACTGAACTCGTTGACGTTGACCTCAGCCACGCCATCGGTTGCGTAGACCTTGGTCAGGAACTTGCGCAGCTCAGCAACCTTGGCCTGGGCATCCAGCATCTCGCCGATCCGCAAACCAACACCGCGGGCCGCCCAGCCAAGATGCGTTTCTAGCACCTGGCCGATGTTCATACGCGATGGCACGCCCAGCGGGTTCAGAACGATGTCGACCGGTGTACCGTCGGCAGAGAACGGCATGTCCTCTACGGGTACGATTTGTGAAATCACACCCTTGTTACCGTGACGGCCGGCCATCTTGTCGCCCGGTTGTACACGACGCTTCACAGCCAGATATACCTTGACCATCTTCAATACGCCCGGTGCGAGTTCGTCGCCCTGGGTGATCTTGGTCTTCTTGGAAGTGAACTTCTTGTCGAATTCTTCCCGTTGCGCCTTGAGCTGCTTGGCCATCGCCTCCAGCTCCTGCTGGGCAGCCTCGGTATGCAGTCGAATATCGAACCACTTCTCACGGTCGAGATCGTCAAGATAGGCACCCGAAATCTTGGTGCCTGCCTTCAACTTGCTCGGGCCGGCATCAGCCTGCTTGCCAACCAGCATGCGGCGGGCACGCTCGAAGATATCATCTTCGTAAATGCGCTTCTGGTCATCCAGGTCCTTGCGAACCTCAGCCAGCTCATCAGCCTCGATCGACTTGGCGCGGGCGTCTTTTTCGACACCTTCTCGGGTGAACACGCGGACGTCGATAACCGTGCCATCCATGCCGGGCGGCACACGCTGTGAGGTGTCCTTAACGTCAGAGGCCTTTTCACCGAAGATGGCTCTCAGCAGCTTCTCCTCCGGTGTCAGCTGGGTCTCACCCTTGGGCGTGACCTTGCCGACCAGGATATCGCCGGCCTTTACTTCGGCACCGATATAGACGATGCCGGACTCGTCCAGCTTGCCCAGGGCACTTTCGTTGACGTTCGGAATATCGGCAGTGATTTCCTCCGGCCCAAGCTTGGTTTCGCGGGCCACACAGGTCATCTCTTCAATGTGAATAGAGGTGAACCGGTCTTCCTGCACCAGACGCTCGGAGATGAGGATGGAATCCTCAAAGTTATAGCCATTCCAGGGCATGAAGGCGACCAGCAGATTCTGTCCCAGCGCCAGTTCGCCCATGTCAGTGCTGGCACCGTCGGCCAGTACGTCGTTCCGCTCAACCACATCACCCGGTTTCACCAGGGGTTTCTGGTTAATGCAGGTGTTCTGGTTGGAACGGGTGTACTTGATCAGGTTATAGATGTCGACACCGGCTTCACCCGCCTGGGTTTCGTCATCATTCACCCGGACCACGATACGACCGGCGTCGATCTTATCGACCACGCCACCACGCTTGGCCACTACCACTGAACCCGAGTCCAGCGCCACACGCCGCTCGACACCGGTACCCACCAGCGGCTTGTCAGCACGCAGGCAAGGCACGGCCTGACGTTGCATGTTCGAGCCCATGAGTGCGCGGTTGGCGTCATCGTGTTCCAGGAACGGAATCAGCGAGGCAGCCACCGACACGATCTGGCGCGGGGATACATCCATGTACTCCACCTTGTCCGGTGTGGACAGGGTGAATTCGTTCTGGAAGCGCACCGACACGAGTTCATCGGTCAGGTTGTTGTCCTTGTCCAGGGTTGAGTTCGCCTGGGCAATTACATAGCGACCTTCTTCAATTGCCGACAGATAGGCAATCTCGTCTGTGGCCTTGCCGCCCACGACCTTGCGGTAGGGGGTTTCCAGGAACCCATAGTCATTGGTACGGGCGTACATAGACAATGAGTTGATCAGGCCGATATTCGGACCTTCAGGCGTCTCAATCGGGCAGATGCGGCCGTAATGGGTCGGGTGCACGTCGCGCACCTCGAAGCCGGCACGCTCGCGGGTCAGGCCACCCGGCCCAAGGGCCGAAACGCGGCGCTTGTGGGTGACTTCCGAAAGCGGATTGTTCTGATCCATGAACTGGGAGAGTTGCGAGGAACCGAAGAATTCCTTCACCGCAGCAGCAACCGGCTTGGCATTGATCAGATCCTGCGGCATCAGGCCTTCAGATTCGGCAATACTCAGGCGCTCACGGACGGCACGCTCCACACGGACCAGGCCAGTACGGAAGGCATTTTCCGCCATTTCACCCACGGAGCGGATGCGGCGGTTACCCAGGTGATCGATGTCATCGGTCTGGCCATTGCCGTTGCGGATGCTGATCAGTTCTTTCATTACATCAACGATGTCGTCGTTGTCGAGGATGCCGGAACCGGTTTCCTCATCGCGACCCAGTCGACGGTTGAACTTCATGCGGCCAACGGCCGACAGGTCGTAACGCTCTTCGCTGAAGAACAGGTTAGCGAACAGGGTTTCGGCCGCATCCTTGGTGGGTGGTTCACCCGGGCGCATCATGCGATAAATCTCGACCAGCGCCTCCAGGCGGATGCGGGTGAGGTCCACAGCCAGCGTGTTGGAGATGTAGGGGCCACGATCCAGATCATTAACGTAAAGTGTCGGAATCTCGGTAACGCCGGCCTTGCGCAGCGCCTCGATATTTTCCTCAATCAGTTCATCATTGGCGGCCGCAATCACTTCACCGGATTCGGTATCGACAATGTCCTTGGCCAGCAGCTTGCCCATCAGGTAAGCCTCGGGCACCTCCAGCTTATCGACACCCGCCTCTTCCAACTGCTTGATGTGGCGAGCCGTGATACGACGACCTTCTTCAACAATGACCTTGCGACCGGCCTTGATATCGAACAGCGCGGTTTCACCACGCAGACGCTCGGGCACCAGCTCCAGCGTGACCTTGTCACCATCCAGATGGAAGATGTTGAAGTCATGGAACATGGCCAGCATCTGTTCGTTGTCATAACCCAGCGCACGCAACAGGATGGTGGCTGGCAGCTTGCGACGACGGTCAATACGGACGTAGAGAATATCCTTGGCATCGAATTCAAAGTCGAGCCAGGAGCCGCGGTAAGGAATAACGCGGGCTGAGTACAGGTACTTGCCGGAGGAATGTGTCTTGCCCTTGTCGTGGTCAAAGAACACACCCGGCGAACGGTGCAGCTGCGACACGATGACGCGCTCGGTACCGTTGATGATGAAAGTACCGTTGTCGGTCATGAGCGGCAATTCGCCCATATAGACTTCCTGGTCCTTCATTTCCTTGACAGGCTTTGGCGTGGCCTTGCTGTCCTTGTCATAAATGACCAGGCGCACTTTCACGCGTAGTGGTGCAGAGTAGGTCAAGCCACGGATGCGGCATTCCTTCTCGTCGAAGGTTGGCTCACCCAGACGGTAGTCCAGGTATTCCAACCCAGCGCTGCCTGAGTATGACTGCATTGGAAATACAGAACTGAAGGCCGCATGCAGACCGACTTCCTTGCGATCATCGCCCTTGGCGAATTCCTGCAGGAATTGTCGATATGAATCAATCTGGGTTGCCAACAGGTAGGGCACTTCCAGGGTCGTTGGGCGCTTGCTGAAGTCCTTGCGGATTCGCTTCTTCTCAGTGAAGGAGTAGGCCATCAGAGGGTTCCTCTAATACAGACAGATTTTGCGGCGTGACATCACGACGCAGGCCGGCAATCCGGCCAAATACAAACAGGAAACGGCCGGCGCCCAATGGGCGCCAGCCTGCTTCCCTAACCTTGCCGACAACGGCGTCAAGTAAACTCTTACGCTTACTTGAGTTCGACAGCACAGCCAGCTTCTTCAAGCTGCTTCTTCATGTCTTCGGCTTCTGCTTTTGCAACAGCTTCCTTCAAGGTAGCCGGGGCACTTTCAACCATTTCCTTGGCTTCTTTCAGACCGAGACCAGTGATGGCACGAACGGCCTTAATGGCACCAACCTTGTTATCGCCGAAGCTGGCCAGAACGACGTCGAATTCGTCCTTCTCTTCAGCGGCAGCGGCTTCGCCACCAGCGGCAGGGCCTGCGGCCACGGCAACCGGGGCAGCGGCAGAAACACCGAATTTCTCTTCCATCATGGCGACCAGGTCAACCACGTCCATGACGGACATGTTGGCAATGGCTTCCAAAACTTCTTCTTTACCTAGAGCTGCGCTCATTTCAATACTCCAATAAAAATCTTGCGATTGCTTCGGCGAACCGAAGCGGTTAAGTCTTGCTACTTAAATAATCAAGCAGCCTGTTTCTGGTCACGGACGGCAGCCACCGCACGAGTCGCCTTGGTTGGCACCTCGTTCAGCGTACGGGCCAGTTTCACAACTGGTGCCTGTAGCACGCCCATCAAGATGGCCAGCGCCTGATCACGGGTCGGCAGGTTAGCCAGGCGATCAAGATCACCGGCTGCCAGCAGTTCCCCGCTCACTGAAAGCGCCTTTACCTCAAGGGCAGCGTGGTCCTTGCGGAAATCCTTCATCAGTCGTGCTGCTGCACCGGGATCCTCTAAGGAGAAACCCAACACCAGCGGACCAACGAGAACCTCATCCAGACACTCAAATTCAGTGCCGGCGAGCGCACGCTTGGCCAGCGAGTTCTTCACTACACGCAGATAAGTCCCGCCTTCGCGGGCCTTGGCACGTAGCTCTGTCATCTCACCGGCCGACAGGCCTCGATATTCAGCCGCGACCACAGACATGGCCTTGGAAGCGACTTCATTCACTTCCGCGACCAGGGCTTTTTTGTCTTCTAACCGTAATGGCACTCGACATACTCCTGGTTGCTGTTGACGAACAGGGCATTCTCACGAACACCCCACCTTTTCAACGATGACGTCGCCAACAAGAGCAATCGCACATCGTCTGCGTAAGCCGGGCCCCAGACCCATTTAATCCCGTAGGTACTTACGGTCTTTGACGCTCCCCGCATACAGGTCTTAACCAGATACGGGACTCACAAAGTTCTTTTACCAGGCCGCCAAGGCGGTCTGGGTTTTCAAAACTACTTGACGCTTGGCAGCGTGGACTGATCCACAGCCAGACCCGGCCCCATGGTGGTGGAGAGGGTCAAGCGCTTCAGATAGACACCCTTGGCATTGCTGGGCTTGGACTTCTGCAAATCAGCGAGAAGCGCACCCAGGTTGCCGGTCAGTGCATCCTTGTCAAAATCCAGCTTGCCAATGGTGCAGTGAATTATGCCGCCCTTGTCAGTGCGGTATTGCACCTGACCAGCTTTGGCGTTCTTCACTGCGGTTTCCACATCAGCGGTGACCGTGCCAACCTTCGGGTTCGGCATCAGTCCGCGCGGACCCAGAATCTGACCAAGGCGACCTACCACTGGCATGGCATCCGGCGTGGCAATGACCATGTCGAAATCCATCTGGCCTGCCTGTACCTGCTCGGCCAGGTCATTAAACCCGACCACGTCAGCACCTGCGGCCTTGGCCTTGTCTGCGTTTTCGCCCTGGGCGAACACAGCTACACGTACGCTCTTGCCAGTGCCGTGAGGCAATACGGTCGAGCCACGCACGTTCTGGTCGGATTTGCGTGCATCAATACCAAGATTGACGGCAACATCCATCGACTCGCCAAACTTGGCGCCCGGCAGTGATTTGAGCAGTGCCACGGCCTCATCCAGCGAATACAGCTTGCCCGGCTCTACCTGTTCACGAATCGCCTTCTGGCGTTTTGTCAGTTTTGCCATGATTAACCCTCCACCTCTAGGCCCATACTGCGGGCGCTACCGGCGATAATCTTGACGGCGGCATCCATATCCGCAGCATTAAGATCAGCCCATTTGGTCTGGGCAATCTCTTCCAGTTGTGCACGGGTAACCTTGCCGACCTTCTGGGTGTGCGGAACCGGGCTACCACTCTTGATGCCTGCGGCCTTCTTCAGCAGGATGGAAGCCGGCGGCGTCTTCTTGATAAAGGTGAAGCTGCGATCGCCATACACGGTGATGACCACCGGTGTCGGCAGACCAGGCTCCAAGCCCTGCGTTTCGGCATTAAAGGCCTTGCAGAACTCCATAATATTGACACCATGCTGACCCAGAGCCGGACCAACCGGTGGACTCGGATTAGCCTGGCCTGCAGGGACCTGCAGCTTGATATAGGCCTCGATTTTCTTAGCCATGTTGTACTACCTCTGTTTCAAGGTGGGTGCAAACGCCCGGCCTTTTGGACCTGGCTCCCCGTTGTTATGCAAGGCGGTTCGCACCACCTCGCGCCAAATCAGGCCTTTTCGACCTGCGAAAACTCCAAATCCACCGGAGTGGACCGGCCGAAGATCAGCACCGACACACGCATGCGGCTCTTCTCATAATCAACTTCTTCGACGACCCCGTTAAAGTCAGCAAACGGGCCATCATTAATACGAATGGCTTGCCCGGCTTCGAACATCGTCTTCGGCCGTGGCTTCTCAACGCTGTCATCAATCTGGTTCAGAATATTGGCCGCCTCGGCCTCTGACAGCGGTGTCGGCTTATCATTGCTGCCACCGATAAAGCCCATCACCTTCGGTACGCTTTTGACCAGGTGCCAGGTCTCATCGGTCATTTCCATATTGACCAGCACGTAGCCAGGGAAAAACTTGCGCTCGGTTGTACGGCGCTGGCCATCCTTGATCTCGACCACTTCTTCGGTCGGCACCAGGATTTCACCAAAGTAGTCTTCCAGACCCTTACGCTTGATGTATTCCTCCAACGAGCGCTTGACGGCATTCTCGTATTGGGAATAGGCATGCACCACGAACCACTGCTTGCTCATGCTCTTCCTTTAGCCCCGACCGGTAAATATCTGCATGGCCCACACCAGAATGGCGTCCAGCCCCCACAGGAACATGGCAAGGATCAACACCACGGCCAGGATCATGATCGTGGACTGGATGGTCTCCTTGCGGGTTGGCCATACCACGCGGCGCATTTCCACGCGCGAACCCTGGATATAACCAAAGGCGGTCTTGCCCATGGCGGTCTGCAGCCCGATCACCACGGCCAGCGCGCCACCGGCGATCATGCCGAGCGTGCGCAATACCGGATGGTACTGCCCTTCCAGGTAATAAAAGGCCGCGATACTGCCCGCCAGCACAGCCAGCGCGAGGAGCATCAAACCCGTATCCAGACCGGATCGATTGGCTTCAGTTTCGGTTGTCATCCTATCTCTTCAGGCCCTTGTTCAAGTCGGCAGAATGGCAGGCCAGGAGGGACTCGAACCCCCAACCTGCGGTTTTGGAGACCGCTGCTCTACCAATTGAGCTACTGGCCTAAACAATAAACCCGTCAATTAACTCTATGAAAAAACTGGAATTTTCCAATTATAAAATGCATAAAGACGCGGCGGAGAACAAATCTCCGCCGCGTCGAACCGCATAGTTTACTCTAAAATCTTGGCTACGACACCTGCGCCGACGGTACGGCCGCCTTCGCGAATAGCGAAACGCAGGCCCTCTTCCATCGCGATCGGTGCAATCAGCTCTACCTTCAGGTTCACATTGTCACCCGGCATCACCATCTCGGTGTTCTCCGGCAACTCACAT
>JBFKKS010000089.1:0-9359 GCA_041630955.1 Nevskiales bacterium | reverse complement strand
CTGTATCGACAACTGGCTAAATGAGGCGAATGAGCCCTCGCTCGGGGGCACATGCCTTAATGTTGGCTGCATACCGTCAAAGGCCCTGCTGGAATCCTCCGAGTTGTACCACCGTGCCCAGCATGATTTTTCCGCGCATGGACTACAGATCAAGGGCGTGAAGATGGATATCGCCAAGATGCAATCCCGGCGGGAGTCAATCGTGCAGTCATTGACTGGCGGTATCGCAGGACTATTCAAGAGTAATGGAGTCACAGCGATTGCAGGGCATGGCCGTCTGCTTGGACCAGGCCAGGTAGAACTCACTGACCACCAAGGCAAGAAACGTAATCTTACCGCCGAGAAGATAATTATTGCGGCAGGCTCTGAACCCACCGAGCTAAGCATTGCCCCTTTTGATCATGACCGCATACTGGATTCATCGGATGCGCTGGAGCTCAGTGAGGCACCTGCTAAGTTGGGTATTATTGGTGCAGGGATTATTGGTCTCGAATTGGGTAGTGTGTGGTCACGTCTTGGGTCCAAGGTCACGCTGCTGGAAACGGTTGATCAACTTCTGCCAATGACCGACAAGCAGATAGCAAGAGAGGCGGGCAAGCAGTTTAAATCCCAGGGGCTTGATATTCAGCTCGGTGCTCGCGTTGTATCTGCAAAGCCGCATGCGAATGGGGTCACGGTTGAATATACGAAAGACAATAAAACGGTCAGTGTTGAATTTGACAAGGTTATCGTTGCGGTAGGTCGTCGCCCTGTGACCAATGAGCTTGCGGCCAAGCAGGCAGGACTGAGACTCGATCAGCGCGGTTTTGTCGTGGTCGATGACCAGTTCCGTACTAACCTGCCAGATGTCTATGCTGTTGGCGATGTCATCGGCGGCATGATGCTGGCACATAAAGGCTCTGAGGAGGGCGTCGTGGTAGCCGAAATCCTGGCCGGCCAAGCTGGGCATATGAACTATCATTGTGTGCCCTCGGTGATATACACCAGCCCCGAGATAGCCTGGGTAGGCAAGACCGAGGAACAGGCCAAGGCAGAAGGCATTGAGTGCCGCACTGGCAGCTTCCCATTTGCAGCCAGCGGCAGGGCGAAAGCCATGGAACAGACCGCGGGTCTGGTTAAAATCATTGCAGATGCCAAGACTGACGAAATTATCGGGGCGCACATGATTGGCCCCTATGTTTCAGAACTGATCGCAGAACTGGTGCTGGCCATGGAGTACCGCGCCACTTCAGAGGATGTTGCGCGAACTATTCACGCACACCCGGCCCTGGCTGAGGCAGTACACGAGGCCGCACTGGCAGTGGATAATCGCGCTATCCACATTGCCAATAGAAAGCGCTGATCAAGCGTTATATTTCAACTCGAGACTATCTAGAGAATGTAATGGCAGGACATAGTAAATGGGCTAACATCCAGCACCGCAAGGGAGCTCAGGATAAGAAAAGAGCAAAAATCTTCACGCGTCTGATTCGCGAAATCACTGTGGCTGCCCGTATGGGCGGCGGACCGGATCCCGATACAAATCCGAGACTGCGTCTTGCAATTGATAAAGCCAATGCAGCCAATATGCCCAAGGACAACGTCCAACGGGCCATCAAGCGCGGTTCAGGTGATACCGACGGCGCCAACTACGAAGAAATTCGTTATGAGGGTTATGGGCCGGGCGGGGTCGCGATCATGGTCGATTGCATGACCGATAACCGTAATCGCACAGTATCTGAAGTGCGGCACGCTTTTTCCAAGCACGATGGCAACCTGGGGGCTGATGGGTCGGTTGGATATCTTTTTAGCAAGCGGGGCGTCATCAGTATTGCAGCTGGCGCTGACGAAGATCAGGTCATGGAGATTGCCCTGGAAGCGGGCGCAGATGATGTGGAAAGCTATGATGACGGCTCCATCACGGTTCTGAGTGAACCCGAGGACTATGATGCAGTGAAGCAGGCACTGGAATCGGCGGGCCTGGATCTGGAATCAGCAGACATCACCATGCATCCTGCTAACAGCAGCCTGGTCACTGGGGAAGAGGCTGAAAAACTCATGAAGCTACTTGAAGTGCTCGAGGACCTGGACGATGTACAAGATGTTTTTACCAACGCTGAGTTTGAGGATGGAGAGGAAGAATCAGCCTGAGTCATGCCCTTTTCAGGTTAACTGTGGTTAAGGCTCGGTACAGGCGCATCAACTGAGATGCTCATCCTTGGCGTAGACCCGGGCTCTCGGGTGACGGGCTATGGAATTATTGAGGTCCATGCCACCCAGGTACAGTATCGGGCCAGCGGCTGCATACGGCTCGGTGAAGGCGCCCTTGCAAGCCGACTGGGGCAGATTTTTGCCGACTTGCAGACACTTATCAGTCAGTATCAACCTGACGTCATGGCCATAGAGCAGGTTTTCATGAGTCAAAACCCCAGTTCGGCGTTAAAACTCGGGCAGGCCCGTGGCGCGGCAATTTGTGCAGGTGCCAACGCCGCCTTGCCTGTTTCGGAGTACACTCCTGCACAGATCAAACAGACTGTTGCAGGCAATGGTCGGGCAGCCAAACAGCAGATTCAGCATATGGTAAAGATTTTGTTGAATATACAAGGAGATATCACCGCTGATGCGGCTGATGCTTTGGCGGTGGCCTTAACTCATTCCCGCTTTAGCCAGGCTAGTGATCGCCTTGGGACAGAAGTACAGGCACGCCGATGATTGGTCAGTTACGTGGCACGATACTTGAGAAACAGCCGCCGTCATTACTTATTGATGTTCAGGGTGTCGGCTACGAGGTCGATGCACCCATGTCGACCTTTTATAACCTGCCAGCGCTCGGAGAAAGCGTAACGCTACATACCCACCTGCATGTGCGTGAAGACGTACAACAGCTGTTTGGTTTCTCCACACGGGAGGAACGCCGTCTTTTCCGTGACCTGATAAAAGTGAGTGGCGTGGGGGCCAAGCTCGCCTTGACGGTTCTGTCAGGTATTTCAGTCAGTGATTTTACGTTGACTGTACACAGTGGAGACGCGTCCAGCCTTACACGCCTGCCGGGTATCGGCCGCAAGACCGCCGAGCGCCTGGTCATGGAGCTGAAGGACAAGCTGGATGCCAGTGGATCACAAGCGGCGGGACGGCTACATGAAGGCCCGGCAGATGCCGGACAGGACGCATTGAGCGCACTGCAGGCCCTTGGGTACAAACCGGCAGAGGCGGCACGCTTGCTGAATAAGGTGTCTGCACCCGATCTGGACAGTGAGCAACTTATAAGACTTGCCCTGAGGCAAGCCGTCAATGGATAGGCCCGCATAATGATCGAGGAATCCCGACTGGTTAATCCTCAGGAAGCCCCTGAGGAAGTAAACATGGTTGAGGCTGAGCAGGAAACCGCTATTCGGCCACGACGCCTGGAGGAGTACATAGGCCAGGAACCTGTACGGGAACAGATGAGCATTTTTATTGAAGCGGCCAGCCGCCGTGCTGAAGCCATGGATCATGTGCTGATATATGGCCCGCCCGGGCTGGGCAAAACGACGCTTGCGCACGTTATTGCAAACGAGCTGGGCGTATCACTACGGCAAACCTCCGGGCCTGTACTCGAGCGGCCAGGCGATCTGGCAGCGCTTTTAACGAACCTGGAACCACGTGATGTCCTGTTTGTGGATGAAATACACCGATTGAGTCCTGTTGTAGAGGAGGTGTTGTATCCGGCGTTGGAGGATTGCCAGATCGATATCATGATAGGCGAGGGGCCTGCGGCACGTTCCATCAAGCTCGACTTGCCGCCGTTTACACTGGTAGGTGCAACCACCCGTGCAGGCTCGCTGACTTCCCCATTGCGCGACCGCTTCGGAATCGTGCAGAGGCTTGAGTTTTATTCCTCCGCTGACATTCGATCCATCGTAAAAAGGTCAGCGCAGATTCTGGGACTTGAATGCGATGATACGGGCGCAAACGAAATTGCACGCCGTTCCCGCGGTACCCCCCGTATCGCTAATCGTTTGCTACGCAGGGTCCGCGATTACGCGGAAGTCCGGGCTGATGGCCATATAACGGGTGTGATTGCTGATCAAGCAATGGATATGCTGGACGTGGATGTACATGGTTTCGACGTGATGGATCGCAAGTTGTTACTGGCACTGATTGAACGATTTGAAGGCGGACCAACTGGCATCGAAAGCCTGGCGGCAGCAATCGGTGAATCTCGCGACACGATTGAGGATGTGCTTGAGCCCTACCTGATACAGCAAGGATTCATGATGCGTACCCCGCGCGGCCGTGTTGCGACGCGGCAGGCCTATCTGCACTTTGGTCTGAAGGCACCCGACAATGCCAGTCAGGCCAGCGTCAAACCACAGAATGAACTGTTCGACTGATTGTGGGTAAGCCTGCTACCGCGACACAGAAGCCATTCAGCTGGCCTGTTCGTATCTACTACGAAGACACTGATGCCAGCGGCGTTGTCTATCATGCCAATTATCTGAAGTATTTTGAGCGTGCCCGTACCGAATGGTTGCGTCGCATGGGTTTTGACCAGGTAACGCTTATGCAGGATCACCGGGTGGCCTTTACCGTAGCTGCTTTGGATGTGGTTTTTTACAAACCGGCACGACTCGATGATGAACTGAGTGTCACTGTTTCTGTCCTACGCATCGGACGCGCCAGTATGAATCTGGCTCAGAATATGCACCTGACACACCGGGGGGATACTCTTATAGCGACCCTGGCCTGTAAGGTCGGATGTGTCGATACAGTCAATTTCAAGCCGACTGCGATGCCGGCAGTTATTTCGAAGGAGATGCAAGGTGTCAGCTGACATGTCATTTATTAGCCTGGTAAGTTCTGCCAGCCCATTAGTGCAGCTAGTCATGCTGGCCTTGCTTCTGGCCTCTCTTGCGTCCTGGGCTGTGATCTTGCAAAAGCGAAAACTACTGCGGGATACCCTGGAAAAGGCGGACTGGTTTGACGACCAATTCTGGTCTGGTGGCAACCTCTCTGATATCTACCGGACAGTCCTGAACCGCGATGAAGAGCCTGCCGGGCTTGAAGGCCTTTTCAAATCGGGCTTTGAAGAACTAAGGCGCCAGCGTCAGCATACGCAGATCAGGGCAGATGAAATACTGGCATCCGTTCAGCGCGCCATGCGAGTTTCAATGGCGCGTGAAGTTGATCGGCTGGAACAAGGACTCGCCTTGCTTGCAACCGTAGGATCAACAAGCCCATACGTGGGTTTGTTTGGGACGGTATGGGGCATTATGAATGCTTTTATCGCTTTGGGTAATGTGAAGCAGGCTACCCTGGCCATGGTCGCTCCTGGTATTGCTGAGGCACTGATAGCGACGGCAATGGGACTTTTCGCCGCTATTCCGGCCGTCATCGCCTACAACGTATTTACAAACCGTGTAGACGGGCTCGAAAACCGCTATAGCACCTTTATGGAAGAATTCGCGGGTATCGTTGAGCGCGGTGTACGTAACCAGAGCGGGGACCTGGATTAAATGGCCGGTGGTCTCAACCAGGGTAGCAAGCGCCGCCTAGCCGCGGAGATCAACGTTGTCCCCTATATCGATGTGATGCTGGTACTACTGATAATTTTCATGGTTACGGCACCGCTGATTACGTCAGGGGTTGATGTTGATCTGCCGCAGATCGAATCGAGCAGTACTACGCCACCAGACGAGGAGCCCGTTGTACTCAGTATTGATCGCAAGGGCCTGATGTATATGGATGTCGGCGCCAAGCAATATGATGAGCCGTTAAGTGAAGCTGAAGTGCTAGAGGTGACAGCCGCAGTTATTTCAAACAGACCAGAGTCTACTTTCTATATCAAGGCCGACAGGGCGGTGCCCTTTGAATACGCACTCAGGGCTATGACCCTACTGAGGGAAGCCGGTGTTGAAACGGCCTCTTTCGCAAGCATTCCAGAAAGCAAATCCAAGTAACCGCGGGTAACCGGTTTGAAGCTCCAATTACGCTATTTGATCCTGGCTGCACTGGCTCATGTGCTACTCATAGTGCTGCTCGTTGTAGTTGTAGATCTGTCCCACCTGAAACTCGGCGGCGATGATCAACAGAAATCGATCCAAATGCGATTGGCTGATGGCCCTGTAACGACGACCACACAGCGGCGACGAGAAGAAGAACAGACTCGAAAGCTACGCGAAGCAGAGAAAGTTAAGCAGCAGCAGCTTGCAAAGCAACGGGCGGAACAGGCTGCAAGAGAGAAAGCACAGGCAGTACAGAAAGCCCGTGAGGAACAGGAAAGGCAACGTCTGGCCGAGGAAGCCAAAGCCAGGGAAGTAGCTGAACAAAAAGCCCGTGAGGCGGCCCTTGAACAGAAAAAAAGGGAAGCGGAGAAAAAGAAGCTAGAAGAGGCAGAAAAAGCGCGCGCCGAGGAAGCACGCCGAAAAAAAGCTGAGGAAGCAAAAAAACTTGAGGAGCAACAAAGACAAAAAGCGGAGGCAGAGGCAAAACGTCTAGAGCAGGAGAAGCGACGTAAGGCTGAGGAACTGGCTGCCAGGCAGAAGGCGGCCGAGGAGGCAGAACGTAAGGCATTGGAGGCAGCGTTGGCTGCCGAGATGGCAGCAGAAGAATCTGCCAGACAACGCGCAGCAGAAGCACGAGAAATTGCGGATGCACAAAGCCGCTATGCTGATGCCCTGCGTCGCCACATTGAGAATTACTGGCAACGCCCCCCTGGTGGGCCTGATAATTTTATTTGTGAATTACATGTGAACCAAATGGCGAGCGGCGATGTCATCGGTGTCGAGTTGAATAAAAGCTGTGGGAGCGTGGCGCTGGATGAATCAGTTCGTAAGGCGGTCATGCGCTCGAGTCCACTGCCAAGGCCAGATGACCCGCGCGCTTTCGATAAAGAACTGAACCTAATTTTCAAACCTAACTAGATGTAAACAATGAAAAAATATCTGCTAGCACTCTTACTGACAGCGTTTACCGCAACCTCTCATGCTGCCTTGAGAATAGAAGTGACCGAGGGCACTACGGCAGCTATTCCCATAGCGGTGGTGCCATTCAAAGGCACCAACGAGGACGGCGAAGCTGACATAGCGCGAGTGATCCAGGATGACCTGGGAAGCACCGGACTGTTTAAGCTAATGGCACGAGACAAGATGCTCGCGATGCCAGGTGCGCGCAGCGACGTTAATTACAAGAACTGGCGTACGGTAAGCGTTGATTACCTGGTTGTCGGTCAGATTACATCAACAGAGAGCGGCTACTCGGTACGTTTTGAATTATTGGATGTTTATACGCCAGACCGGGTTCTGGCCTCGTTTGAAATAGATGCTCCGCGCGGTTCTTTGCGGCGGGCCGGGCATATGATCGCCAACCGGGTCTACGAGGCATTAACCGGGCACCCTGGCGTATTCACTACCCGGATAGCTTATGTGACCCTTACCAGGCGAGCAGGCGAAATTCAGTACGAACTGGTTGTGGCGGATCAGGACGGCTATAACCCCCAGGTTATCGCGCGCTCACCCGAACCAATCATGTCCCCTAGCTGGTCTCCCGACGGTAGACATCTTGCCTATGTGGCTTTTGACATTGACCGCGGATTGGCAATTTTGCAGGTTCAGGATATCGGCACGGGCAAGGTACAGGCCATCTCAGCCCGTGAAGGAATCAACGGCTCACCTGCCTGGTCGCCGGATGGGCGCTACATGGCTCTGACACTTTCTTACCATGGCAATCCAGACATCTTTATCTTTGACACAAAGACGCGCAAAATGCGCCAGCTTACGCAGAATCCAGCTATCGACACGGAGGCCAGCTGGTCGCCTGACGGGCAAAGCCTGGTGTTTACCTCGGATCGAGGCGGCGGCGCACAGATTTATCAGGTAGCTGCCAGTGGTGGCAATGCGCAGAGACTGACTTTCGAGGGTAAAAATAACCAAAGAGCGGTGTACTCACCAGATGGCAAAAGTTTGGCCCTGGTGCAAGGCGGGGGCGGGTATCGTATAGCCTTGATGGATATCAAAACCAGAGCCATGCGCATACTGACATCTGGCCCACTGGACGAAAGTCCAAGTTTTGCACCGAATGGCCAGCTACTTATTTACACCCGCTCCGGTAGGTCAGGTGCTGAGCTGGCAACGATTTCTATAGACGGACGTATTAAGACGCGTCTAACCCAACGCGGGGAAGTGCGCGAACCTGCATGGTCGCCCATGCAATAGTCACTTAATCAGTGACTTGTTGTGTTTGAGTGTGTTTAGAATGGTTTTGATCTATGTCCAACTGGAGAGACAAGATGACGACGTTTAAGCAGAATTGGCTTGGTTTGGTAATGATTGCCGTGCTGGGCATTACCGTCGCAGGATGCGGCGGCAAGGATAAGGTGCGTGATGATGACGCCTTTCCCACCTACAACGAAGATGATAGCAATGCGGGTAGCACCAGCGGTATCGATACTTCGCGCCTGAATGAGCGCGGATTAAAAGGCGTGGAGAGTGATGATCGTCGGCGTTTCCTTGATCCGAATGATCCGCTTAGTACCCGCGTCTTCTACTTCGACTTCGACAGTGATCGTGTCCGTACCGAGTATATGGCCTCCATTCAGGCGCACGCTGAATATGCGAAGCGCAGGGGGTCACGTGTAAGGCTTGAAGGCCACACAGATGAGCGTGGCACGCGTGAGTACAATGTGGGTCTGGGTGAGCGTCGCGCTCAGGCTGTCCAGCGCCTACTGGCTGCCCAGGGCGTGAGTGCATCCAGCCTGCGTGTACTGAGCTTTGGCGAGGAACGCCCGCAGGAACTGGGGCACGATGAAAGCGCCTGGAGTCGCAACCGTCGTGTTGAGATTATCTACGAAAGACAGTAAGTAATATGCTTGTAGCTAGCCGCCTCTCCCTGCTGATACTGGCAGCCACGGTTGTCAGTAGACCAGTTCTCGCCGAGGACTACGATGAACTGGACGAACGTCTGCAAGTCGTTGAAGAACGACTTGCAAAAACGACTACGCAGGGTGGGGGCGGCCTGCTCGGCATGGTGGCTGATTTTCAGCGATTGCAGGAAGAGGTGCGGTCTTTGAGAGGGGACGTAGAACGTCTGCAATTCGAAGCCGAGCAGAACCGGCAACGGCAACGTGAGATGTTTCTGGACATAGAAAAGCGTCTTGCGGCCATGGAGAAAGGGCAACGCGGTATCCCGCCAGGCGCCGCTGTCCGACCAGCGATGCCACCCTTAACACCTGGTATCACCCCAACGGACGTGCTGCCAACTACAGAAGATGCGCCCACTGTGGAAGCTGGTACAACTGACTCCGGTGCAACCGAGGGCGAAGGGGCAGAAACAGGTAGCGTAGTCGGGGACATGCCCCAACCCACACTTACTGAACAGGACGCATACCTGAAGGCATTCGAGCT
>JBFKKS010000088.1:0-9396 GCA_041630955.1 Nevskiales bacterium | reverse complement strand
CTGCCCGCGACAGCCCGCGCCTCACTTGCCTGTTATAACAACCGTGCCGATATCGACGCGCTGGTACGTGCTTTGCAACGCGTTCAGGAACTGTTCGGCTGATGAATGAGTGCTGTCATGTCTGATCTAAGAGATCTGTACCAGGAAGTCGTCATTGATCATGGACGACGCCCACGTAATTTTCATGTAATTGAACCGCATACCCATCATGCAGATGGTTTTAACCCGCTATGCGGCGACAAAATGAGCCTTTACCTGCAAATTAACAGTGATGATGTTATTGAAGATGCCGGGTTTACAGGCAGTGGCTGCGCCATCTCCATGGCCGCCGCCTCGCTGCTGACAGAGCAGCTGAAGGGCAAAAGCAAGGCACAGGCAGGGGCACTGTTTGAGAGCTTCCACAGCATGCTCACCCGTGATGACGAGTTGCCAGACCTGGAGCAACTGGACAAGCTGGCTGTGCTCGCCGGGGTCCGCGAATATCCCACTCGCGTAAAATGCGCCACATTAGCCGGACACACTCTGATTGCCGCCCTCAAGCGCTCTGATCAGCCTGTTAGTACAGAGTAAACACAATGAGTGACTGGGTCACAGTGGCAGCCGTGGGTGATATAACCGCCGGGGACTGCAAAATCGTAGAACTCGAGGACACTCCTGTAGCAATCTACAACCTGGATGGGAAATACTTCGCCATAGAGGACCTGTGTTCCCATGATGGTGGCGACCTCGCCGGCGGTGCGATTGAAGGCGATCAGGTAATCTGCCCCAGGCATGGGGCCAGATTTTGCATCCGAACTGGCCAGGCTCTGACGCCTCCTGCCTACGAAGACATACACAGTTTCCCGCTGCGGATAACTGCGGATCAGATACAGATTCGTGACGACCGCTGGGATTAGCTCACTTTAAAAGCCCGGAACCTAGTGTCTTAGTACGAGCACTTTCCTGCCGGAATTGGCAATCATGCCACTGGCCTCCAGTTCCTGTAGTGCTCGACTCGCCGTTTCTCTTGAGCAGCCTGCAATATTGCCTATCTCACGCTTGGTGATAGAAACGAGCATCCCCTCTTCAACCGCATTGGCCCCTGGCTGATCGGCCAGATCACGGAGTACATATAAAACCCGTTCGGGAGCCGAAAGATGAACGAACTGGCGTGCTCGTCTAGTCATCTCGTTCAGTTTCCTGGAAATCTGGTAAATGATGGTCAGAAAAAACTCATTATGCTGTTCTGCGAGGCGAAGAAACTGGCCGTAGTTAACCTCCAGTACGACAGATTTCTGGCGCATTTTGACGGATGCTGATCGTACCCACTGACTACTACATAAACCCAGTTCCCCGAAAAAGTCACCGTCGTAGAGAATATTGGCGCAGAGCTCATTACCGTCTTCATCTTCTGTCAGCACCGCAGCTGAACCAGAAATCAACAGGAATATGGTAGATGCTGCATCACCTTCGTGCACAACATAATCCCCGGCCGCGTACTCTCTGGCATGCCCGCGTTCGCGCAATACAGCTATATCTTTATCAGACAACCTGCCCTTTTCCACAAGCCCCCCCTGCGTAGATAACTATTCAGTCGCGCGATGGCAATGCCGGGTCGCAGTCAACCATGCTCATTATGCACACAGGAAGTCACAGAACAATTCATAAAAAAAGCCACCCTTGCGGATGGCTTTCAAAGAGAGAGAATAATTGCTGATATCGTTACAACGTTCAGTCCAGTCCTGACAGAGTTCTGTGCTATCTGTTCTTGCCTTTGAACTCTGCGTCTGCACTCATGGGATAGTGCAAGGCTGGCTTTAGTTCATATCAATACCTATGCTCTCTACTGTTCCCCTAGACCAGACTCAAAATAAGTCCTTTTTAAGATGCCCAGTTCTTTTGACTGGTTTACCAAGAGTCTAGGGGCCAGGGATATACAAGTCTGTGACGTAGGTCACACTTTGAAGAGAGTCAATTTTAGGCTGCTATTCAAGTGGCTCCATCTGCACAATCATCAACTGCAGATTCTGCTGACCTCGGAAATCATTGATACCCAGCTTGTAGGCAACTCTCAGCTTGCTGGGCAACACAAGAGTTTGTTCAGTAACTGCATTGAATGCGATGCCATCTAGCGGTTGTGAATTGCCAGTGGTTTTTAAGCGTAACTTCCAGTGCTTGTCTTTAAGGATACGCTGATCGATAACTTCAAAATCACCATCGAAAACCGGTTCTGGAAACCCCTGCCCCCAGGGGCCTGCCCGCTGAATTAAGGTCGCCGTATCCATATGAATCTGGCTGGTCTCTAGACTGCCCTCACTGTCAATCACTGAAATGAGGCTCGAATCATCAAGCACTTCATTGATCGCATTTTCAAAAGCGGTCTGGAACTGATCGAGATTTTTGAGACTCATACTCAGACCCGCTGCCATCGCGTGGCCACCAAACTTGTCGATAAGGCCTGGATTCAGGCTGGAAACACGTTCGAGAATATCGCGAATATGAACGCCGGGGATGGAACGGGCCGAGCCCTTGATCGTTCCATCATCTCCGGCAGGCGCAAAAGCAATGCATGGGCGATGATGGCGTTCCTTCAGTTTCGAGGCAACAAGTCCGACAACACCCTCATGCCAATCTACCTGATACACACATAGCCCAACGGGAAGGCTGGCGCGTCCATCAAATGTAGAATCGATTTTCTGCATGGCCTCAGTCTGCATTTGGGTCTGAATATCCCTGCGCTCAAGGTTTATCGCATTGAGTTCTGCAGCCAGAGTCAGCGCTTCGGTATCCTCTTTTGACAGAAGGCAGTCGATACCAAGACCCATATCCTGCAAGCGGCCGGCTGCATTCAGTCTAGGGCCCAGGGCGAAACCCAAATCGATCGAGGTCAAGTTTGCTGCCTGCCTCTGTGCTACCTGTATCAGTGCCTTAATGCCAGGTCGCGCACAGCCATTACGAATGCGACGAAGACCATTCTCAACAAGGATTCTATTGTTGTGATCAAGCGCCACGACATCAGCAACAGTGCCTAGTGCGACCAGATCCAGCAGTTCAGCCATTGACCATTCGGGGTCAGGTAATTTATCAATACTGCGTAGATGTGCGCGCAGTGCGGCCATGACGTAAAAAATAACGCCTACACCAGCTAATTTCTTGCTTGGGAACTGGCAACCTGACTGGTTCGGGTTCACTATCGCGTCTGCAGATGGAATCTGCTTGCCAGGCAGGTGATGGTCAGTGACCAGCACTTTGATCCCGGCATTCTGCGCAGCCTCTACACCCGCCGCGCTGCTAATTCCATTATCGACCGTGATAATAAGGTCAGGAGACTGTTGTAGTGCATCTTCAACAACCTCTGGCGTCAGCCCGTAGCCGTATTTAAACCGATCAGGAACGATATAACTGATGCATTTGGCGCCCATCTTTTCAAGTGCACGGATCGCCAATGCAGTACTGGTTGCACCATCAGCATCAAAGTCGCCCACGATTAATATGTGCCGGTTTTCCAGGACCGCAGAAGCTAAAAGTTCAACTGCCCTGTCGATACCTTTAAGACTCTTGTAGTCGAGCAGCTGGTTGAGGCTGAGATCGAGTTCTTTTGCGCTGCCCACCCCGCGGTTGAGGTAGATGCGCCTGAGTACTGGATGCAGGTCAGCCGGCAGATGATCATCTGCCTGAGCCTCTCTTTGACGAATTTCCCGGCGCAATCTGGGGCTTTATTCAGACAAGACGAACAGAACCCTGTTCAGGATCAGTCCATATTGTCGAGCAATGCATGTTTAACCGCATCCAAAGTGGCGGGCACGGTCATAACCGTCGCGCCGTTTTCTGCCAGTTGACCCTGCTTGATGGCTATATCGGGGTCCTTGAGGCCATGCCCGGTCAGGGTGCAAACGACGGACTTGCCCGCAGGTATCTTGCCGGATTGCAAATCACGCAGGGCCCCTGCTATCGAAGTCGCCGACGCCGGTTCACAGAATACACCTTCCTGATTGGCTAGCAGGCGTTGGGCTGCCAGAATTTCATCATCTGAAAGCGAGTCAAACCAGCCATTGGATTCACTTTGGACTGTCCAGGCCTTGTCCCAGCTTTGTGGATTACCGATGCGGATAGCGGTAGCCACTGTTTCCGGATGCTCGACTGGACCGCCGTGCATGAACGGTGCGCTACCTTCAGCTTGATAGCCCACCATGACTGGCGTGCCCCCGACTCGATCAGCCCATTCTTTATAGCCGATCCAGTGGGCGCTGATATTACCGGCGTTGCCTACTGGCAAACAGTGATAGTCCGGCGCATGGCCCAGGTGTTCCATGATCTCGAATGCGGCTGTCTTCTGACCCTGCAGGCGGTAAGGATTAATTGAATTTACGATGGTAACCGGCGCGTGATCAGCAACATCCTTGACCAGTTGCATGCCGGCATCAAAGTTGCCCTTGATCTGAAGCACAACGGCCCCATGCATCAGCGCCTGGGCCAGCTTGCCCATGGCGATTTTGCCATCGGGTATCAGTACGAAGGCGCGTATGCCTGCGCGTGCCGCATAGGCTGCTGCAGCAGCCGAGGTATTACCGGTTGAAGCACAGATAATTGCCTTGCTGCCTTCCTCAACCGCCTTGGTTACGGCCATACACATGCCGCGATCCTTAAACGAACCGGTCGGGTTTAGGCCTTCATACTTAACGTATAAATCAACATCCAGACCAAGATTTCTCGGTATGTTGTGGAGCTTGATCAGTGGCGTATTGCCCTCACCCAGGCATACAGCGGGCGTGTCTGCTGAAATGGGCAGAAATTCGCGGTAGCGATCAATCAGACCGGTATAGGGGTTCGCTTGAATGGTGCTCATAAAATACTCTGGTTCAGTGGCTAGTCGTCGAAGGTTTCCACACGCAGACGTGTAATGCCCTCGCGGACAAAAGGCAACGCCTTGATACGGGCCAGTGCGGCCTCAATACTGCTTTCACGCGCCTCGTCAGTGAGAATAATCACCGGCACATCGGCACCATCCACAGCAGGTTCTTTCTGGATGATTGCTTCGATGTTGATATCGAGTTCCGCTAACTCTCCCGTCACCTTGGCCAGCACACCCGATTCATCCGCCAACAGCAGATGCAGGTAATGAGGGCATACAACCTGTTCGATCGGCAGCACATCCAGATTATCAATTGCGTCTGCCTGAAAACCCAGATGTGGGACTTTGTGCTCGGGGTCCGCGGTTAAAAGACGGACCACATCGACCAGGTCAGCTACCACGGCAGAAGCGGTAGCCTCGGCTCCGGCCCCTGCACCACAGTAGGTGGTGGGGCCGACTGCATCACCTTGTACCATGACCGCATTCATTACGCCGTCGATATTAGCCAGAAGTGCTCGCTTCGGAATAAGTGTTGGCTGCACCCGCAGTTCCACCCCATTGTCACGCCGTTTGGCGATACCGAGGTGCTTGATACGGTAACCCAGTTCTGAGGCGTAACTAACGTCATCAGCGCTTACGATACTGATGCCCTGTGTATGAATATCTGAGAAACGCAGCGGCATACCAAATGCAATCGAGGCCAGAATAGTCAACTTGTGAGCGGCATCAATACCCTCCACATCAAAGGTCGGATCTGCTTCCGCGTATCCCAGTTTCTGTGCCTCAGCCAGCACATCGGCAAAATCACGACCCGCAGATTGCATCTGCGTCAGGATGTAGTTACCGGTGCCATTGATAATCCCGGCCACAGACTCAATGTGGTTAGCGGCCAGGCCTTCACGTATGGCCTTGATGATAGGGATACCGCCTGCAACGGCCGCCTCAAAGGCTATATCCACACCAGATGCCTGTGCAGCCTCAAAAATCTCGTTGCCATGTAACGCGATCAATGCCTTGTTAGCAGTGACTACATGCTTGCCATTACGGATTGCCGCAAGGACGAGGTCTTTTGCCAGTGTTTCCCCGCCGATCAGTTCGACTACTACCTCTACCTCGGGGTCATTAACCACTTCAAACGGATCCGTCGTCAGACGAATCTCCTGCAGATCTAATCCCCGTGGTTTACTGATGTCCCTTGCCGTGGCACAGACCACCTGAATATCTCGCCCTGCACGACGACAGATTTCATGGCGATTCCGCTTAAGCACCGTGAGCGTACCGCCGCCCACGGTGCCCAGTCCCAGCAAACCCACCTTCACAGGAGGCAGAGAGATCACATTTTTATCAGTCATCTCATTTACCATCCCGGAACATGCGCTTGATCCCGCGTAATGCCTGACGGGTACGGTGCTCATTTTCGATCAAGCCAAAGCGCACATGGTCATCACCATAGTCGCCAAAGCCAATTCCTGGCGATACTGCCACTCCGGCCTCAGCCAAAAGTTTCTTTGAAAATTCCAACGAGCCCATTTCGCGATACTGTTCTGGAATAGGCGCCCACACAAACATCGTGGCCTTGGGTTTCTGAACTTCCCAGCCAATGGCGTTTAAGCCTTCACACAGGACATCACGGCGACGGCGATACAGATCGCAGATTTCCGCCACACATTCCTGTGGACCATTCAGGGCTGCAATGCCCGCTACCTGTACGGGAGTGAACATGCCGTAATCAAGGTAAGACTTCATGCGCGTCAGTGCCCCCACCAATTCCGGGTTGCCACACATGAAACCAACACGCCAACCAGGCATGTTGTAACTCTTGGACAAGGTGAAAAACTCTACGGCCACTTCCTTGGCGCCTGGCACTTGCAAGATCGAGGGCGCCTTGTAACCGTCAAAGCAGAGATCCGCATAGGCGAGGTCGTGAACTATCCACAGTTCGTATTCACGTGCGATCTCGACGACACGCTCGAAAAAATCCAGCTCCACACATTCCGTCGTGGGATTGGCCGGAAAATTCAGCAACATCATCTTTGGACGGGGCCAAGATTCCTTAAGCGCTTTCTCCAATTCCTCAAAGAAATCCACCCCGGGAACCAGTCGAACATGGCGCACATCCGCACCTGCGATTACCACACCATAGGGGTGAATCGGATAAGCCGGGTTCGGGCTCAGCACAATATCGCCAGGCCCCAGCGTCGCGAGCATCAGGTGTGCCAGACCCTCTTTTGAGCCAATTGTTACGATAGCTTCCCTGTCTGGATCCAAGTCAACATCGAAACGACGCTTGTACCAGTCGGCAATGGCCAATCTCAGCCTGGGCACACCCTTTGATACTGAGTAGCGATGCGTATCACCGCGCTGTGCCGATTCGACCAGCTTGTCCACAATATGTTTGGGTGTGGGCTGATCCGGATTTCCCATGCCAAAGTCGATAATATCCTCGCCGCGCGCACGTGCGTCGCGCTTCAAATCGTTCACGATATTGAAAACGTAGGGAGGCAGTCGCTTGATGCGGGGAAAATCAGCTTTCACAGTCTTTACCGGCAGGGCTCTCTGTGACCCAACCCGGGTCAGAAATGGATGTAGAAAGTGCTAAAAATCAGCCGCGCATTGTAGCAGGACTGCTGATCAGAATCCGCATTTAACCTATGAAAACAGGCTCTCGCGGTTGACGCCAGCCTTGAGTAGAAGCCTGCGGAGACGGTGAATGGCATCGACCTGAATCTGCCTGACGCGCTCGCGCGTGACGCCCAGTTCTTCACCAACTTCCTCAAGCGTTGCCCGCTCACCGCGCTCCAGCCCAAACCTGCGCACGATAACAAGCCGCTGCTTTTCAGGTAGTTTTTCCAGCCATCGATACAGGACATCTCGCATATCGCTTGCCTCCAGCAGCTCGTCTGGAACAGGCGCGTGCTCATCGCAAAGGACATCAATCAGACTGTTATCGCTGTCCTCATTGAAATTTGCATCCGTAGACGCTATTGGTTCACGTAATCCACGCATGCGCTCGACATTAGCCAGGGAACTGTGAAACGCCTCAGATAACTCCGCGATGTGTGGTTCGCGCTCCAAATCCTGGGTCAGGCGCCGATCGGCACGGATAAAAGCATTCAATTCCTTCACGACATGAATCGGCAGGCGGACCGTGCGCCCCTGGTTGATCACGCCGCGCTCTATACTTTGCCGAATCCACCATGTTGCATAGGTTGAAAAACGGAATCCCAGTTCGGGGTCAAACTTTTCGACAGCGCGTATAAGCCCCAGATTTCCCTCTTCTATCAAGTCCAGAAGTGGTAAACCACGACCGAGATAACGCCTGGCGAGTTTGACCACCAAACGTAGATTACTTTCGATCATACGCTGCCTTGCCTTGGCGTCACCTTGTTGCACCTTACGACCCAGCTCCACTTCTTCTTCGGCAGTGAGGAGGCTGGAAAATCCGATTTCTCCAAGATAAATTTGCGTCGCGTCTAACTCAGACTGACTGGCTCTTCGGGAATCGTTCTGAGGCGCGGCTTTAGACCCGACTGATTCAGGCGTCGCAGATAGTGCAGCGTGCGAATCAGCCTGTTTTCCTGTGGGCGAGGCTTGCCCACGGGTAGGCTCATCCACGGTCTTTAAGACCTGATTCTGCTTCCCTGCCTTAATTTTCCCCTTAGGTTTCTTTTCTAATGTTTTAGGCATACCTCAAGACTACACCCGAACATCGTTGCACGGCAATGAGTCTCACCCCAGTTGGATGACGAGGCTATTCAGGTGCAGGTAATAACCGCATAGGGTCAACGGGCCTACCATTACGACGTAATTCGAAATGGAGCATCGTCTTGTTTTCAGGCCCGAGGCCCATGGTGGCTATTTTCTGACCTGCTTTGACCTCCTCTCCCTGCGCAACCAGTAAGCGGTCGTTATAGCCATAGGCAGTCAGGTACTCATCGCTATGCTTGATAATGACAAGCAAGCCATAACCCTTCAGGCCACCGCCGGCGTACACCACCTTGCCATTGGCGGCCGAATGCACTGTCTGCCCTAATTGACCCGGGATACTGATGCCAGTGCCCGTGTCCTTATAAGATTCGCTTGGCTTGCCGGCCGTTGGCCACGCCCAGCCATTTCGCGTCCGGACCGGACGCTCAATTTGTAGGGGCTTGGCTTTGGCAACTTTGACGGGCGGCTCGACATTGGCCTCGGCAGTCTTTGCCGTGGGCTTTGGCGGTGCCACCACAGGTTCAGCCGGCACCGGCCTGTTTACTGGCTTTTCCGTCGGCTCGATGATTGTCCCGGCTGATTCAACTGGTCTAATACCAGGCTTTGGGCTCGGGGCAACGACTTTTTCTGTCTGGGTCGGCGCAACTATTACCGCGGTTGTTTTGAGTTTGGCTGAAGGACGGCTACGTTCCGGCTCACTGTCTGGCTGAACAATCGGTCTGCGTTTAGGGCCCCCGCCAAAAGGATGCAATACGAGGCGTTGGCCAGGATAGATTCGATAGGGTTTGCCAATCCCATTCCATTCAGCCAGGTCCCTGAAATCCACCTCATACCGCCATGCTATGGCATACAGTGAT
>JBFKKS010000087.1:0-9480 GCA_041630955.1 Nevskiales bacterium | reverse complement strand
GCCGGCAACATCAGCGCCTACTGGTTTGAACATGGCTGGTTCTGGATGATCCCGCTGCGGGACGGCACCATGAGTGTCGGCGCGGTCTGCGACCCCGAGTACCTTAAAACCCGTAAAGTCAGCCCGGCCGAGTTTCTACAGCAGACTATCGCTATGGCGCCCGAAGAGATGCGCGCCCGCATGGCTGAAGCCGAGCCAGTGCCCGAATTCGACGTGCGCGCGACCGGCAACTTCTCTTATCAGTGCACGCAGATGTATGGCGATGGCTGGCTGATGGTGGGTGATGCATTTGCCTTCATCGACCCGATTTTTTCCAGTGGCGTACTGATGGCCATGACCAATGCCGTGGAAGCCGCTGAACTTACTGACGCGATTCTCGATGGCAAGCCAGGCACCGCCAAACGTCTGCGCCGGTATGAAAAGCGGGTCATGAAAGGCATCAAGACATTCTCCTGGTTTATCGAGCGTTTCAACTCACCCGGCCTGCGTCACCTGTTCATGAATCCCGGAAACCCGTTGCGTATCGAAGAAGCCGTTACCTCGGTACTGGCGGGTGACGTGTATGGCAATCCGCGAGTAGACTGGCGCCTGCAGGCCTTCAAGCTGCTTTACTACTTTATTAGTGCAGCAAACTGGCGCGAGACCATGCAGGATGTGCGGCGCCGCTCCAAGAGGGCCAGAAGCGCTTTTACTGGTGGGACAACCGAACAGGATACCGCTTGAGCACAGTCACTCCGCTTAAAAACACGCAACCGGCGAATGGTATTGCGGCGGCCCCTTTCCATATCGAGTACGCCCACACCAGTGCTGAGGCCGTGCTCGCGCAGGCAGATGAGTACCTGCTTGCCTTGGTCAGCTTTGATGCGGCCGGCGGGCAACAACCGAGTGATCCCCGACATATTGAAGTCGCCCTGGAACAGGTAGCCGGCCCTCCCACAGTTGAAGTCTGGCGCAGCCACCTGCCGGTTGAAACCGGTAACGAGGATGGCATCGCCTTCGCGCGTAACAGTGAAGTGCTGGTTGGCCAGCTGGTACTCAACGAAGATGATTATGCTTCGATTGATGCGGCCGCTTTCGATGCCTATCGACGCATCCTGGCCTTCCAGCGCCACCAGGGCTACAAGTATGCACTGCGCATGTGGAACTTCTTCCCCGACATCAATGCGGGCGAGGCCGATGAGGAGCGCTATCGGCAATTCTCGGTGGGTCGCGCACGTACCCTGGAGCAGCACGCCCATTTCGAGCGCGCCCTGCCAGCCGCCAGTGCCATCGGCAGCTACCGTAGCGGCCTGCTGGTGTATTTCGTGGCAGCGCGTGAACCCGGTGTCCAGATCGAAAACCCAAGACAGATCAGCGCCTTCAAATACCCGCGCCGGTATGGCCCCAAAAGCCCCTCGTTTTCCCGTGCCAAGCTGAAAACCTGGCAGGGTGAAGCGCAGTTGTTCATATCCGGCACCGCCAGCGTGGTGGGACACGAGACCTTTCATCAGGATGACGTCCTCGAACAGACAACGGAAATCGGCCGCAATATCGAGGCCCTGCTGGACGAAGCTGCCACCAAGCAGCCCGCCTTCGCGGCGGTGCGCCCGCAAGACTTGTCATTGCTGCGCGTCTATCTGCGACCGCCCTATGACCTGGAAAAAATCAGGGCCCGTGTTGAAGCCTGGAGCGGCAACGAGGTGCCAACGATCTATCTGGTTGGTGATGTCTGCCGAGATGACCTGCTGGTCGAAGTTGAAGGCTTTCACCAATTAGCCATTTAGATTGCCGCTGGCTACTGGTTTGACTGCCTGGCCATCTGGTTGGCAGCCAGCGTAGCCATCCTCGTCAGCAACCCCGCCATCAACCCGTTTAAAACGGAAAATCGCTCCGACTGTGCCAGTATCGCTTGCGCCGATTGAATATAGCGCCCGTCAACCAGCTCATTGCCGCAATGCTCAACCAGGGCCGCCGCGCTGGCCGGGGTTGTTTCCAGGTGGAACTGCAGGCCCACCACGCGCTCATCGTAGATGAACGCCTGTTGATCGCAGCCCGCACTTTTCGCCACACGTAAGGCCCGGCGGGGACAGTCGAAACGATCGCCGTGCCAGTGAAATGCGTCGAATACGTCGTCAAAATCCGCGAAAAGTGGTGATAATGCGGCGTTTTGCGTCAAATTTACAGGAAACCATCCGATCTCCCTGTCTGGATTGGCGCTCACCTTCGCGCCCAGGACACTGGCAATCAGCTGGGCGCCAAGGCAGATACCCAGCACCGGCCGGCCGGCACGGATGGTTGCGGCCAGCGCCTGTTTCTCCTGTGCCAGCCAGGGGTGGGCATGCTCATCATTTACGCCCATCGGCCCACCCATCACGATCAGCCAGTCATAGGCCTCCGGCGTGGGCGGGCTTTCTTGCTGGTAAAGCCGGGTGCAGGTCAGTTCGTGCCCCTGTTCCACCAACCAGGGCTCGATGCTCCCCAGCCCCTCGAACGGCACATGCTGGAACCAGTGAACCCTCATTGCCCCTCTTTGGGCTCAAAGTCCAGGCTGGCGGAATTGATGCAGAAGCGTTGGCCGGTCGGCTCGGGGCCATCGGGAAAGACATGCCCCAGATGGGCATCGCAGCGACTGCACAACACCTCGGTGCGACGCATGAACAGGCTGCGATCTTCCTCGGTGGCGACGGCCTGTGCATCAACCGGCGCGGTGTAACTCGGCCAGCCAGTCCCGGAATCAAACTTGGTGGCCGCATCAAACAGGGGCTGTCCGCAACAGACGCAGGTATACATCCCTGCCTGGTGATGGTCCCAGTATTTGCCACTGAAGGCCGGCTCCGTGCCTTTCTTGCGGGCGATTCGGTAGGTTTCCGCGTCCAGTTCTGCCCGCCACTCGGCATCGCTCTTGTTGATCTTGTCCATCTCGCCTCCGGTTATTCCTTTTGCGCCTGAAATTGCTGTTGCAGGCGCGCCAGGCCAATCTCGAAATCGCGCCCGATCATTGGCTTGTAGGCGGCCATCATCAGTCGATCCAGCGGATTGCCGCCACTGTCTCCACTACAGCGCCAGATCACCGTGGCGGCCTCACCCGCCGGTTCGACGGCCAGGCGACACTGCATGGCGTGGGTGCCTGAATCCATGTTGACCACGTAATCCAGCGACTGGCCGGGTACAACGGCCGTGATCTCCACGAAACCGCCCATGGCGCCATCGTGCCAGGTCTGCCGCGCACCGACACCGGTATCCGGTCCGCTATAGGTCAACTGCATCTGGGGATAGGCTTCCTTGTTCCAGGCCGTCCACTCAGACCATTGCCGTATGGTGCTGATGTACTCGTATACCTTGGCTACGGGTGCCGTCACCCTGCCACGGCGCTCCACCTGCCACTGCGAATCCATGAACATTCCAGCCACCACCACCATCAGCATCAGTAGTAACAGTGCGATAACCAGCGTCTTTAGTAATTTCATATCAGCGTTTGTTGTCAGTCAGGGCGCTATTGTGCCGCGCCGCAGGCGACCTGCCCAGAGCAACTTGCCCGCCAGGCGCGATCACGGGGCCTTGTACGCTGTTGTTCGATGAACAAAAAAGGCCCCGCCGTAGCGGGGCCTTTTATCCAGATTTGTAGCGCGGCTACTCAGGAAGCGGCTTCGGCTTTCAGCTTCACTTCCGTCTCGACTGGCAGGTACTCACCCTGAGGCGCCTCGTCCATGTGCGTCGTGTAGGTCTTGCCCTGGTATTCGTAAGTCACGTCGTATCCGGCCGGTTTTTCCTCGGTGCGATAGTCGTTCACGGTCTTGCACTTCTGCTCATAGCTCACCTGCTCCACTTTTTCCGGCTTGTGGGTATCCTTATAGATGTCGTGACCAATCTTGCCACCCACGGCGGCACCCGCTACGGTCGCCGCATCATTGCCACGGCCATGTCCCACCTGGTTACCGATGGCGCCGCCGATCGCTGCGCCCAGGGCCGTTGCGCCGACCTTCCAGGATTCTGATTCGGTTTTCTTCTTCTTAACCTTGACGACCTTCTCCTGCCAGCATTCCTGGCGCGGAACCGCGACCTTTTCCATCTTGGTCACGGCAGCAACCGTGATAATACGTGCCCGGTTGTTATCCGCCTGACTGGTCTGGTAGTACTTGTAACCGCCAACCGTGGCACCCGCAATCAGCGGGGCAGCAACGGCGCCGGCAATAAATAAATTGTTCATGGGTTTTACTCCTATACGTCAAATTGTTGACTGGAAACTGGCGCCAGAATACCGATCACTGCCTGAACGGTGGCTGAATGATTAATCAAAATTTTCATTGGCGACATCCGCATCATCATCCAGTGCATAGTCGCCTCGCTCAATCGCCGCCAGTATCGCACGCGCTGGCCCTTCATCGCGCGTTCTGACCTGTAATCGCACGCCACCGAGTGCAATAGACGCGGTCCAGTCAATCTGTACATGTTGCTCGCCCAGCAGGTAGGCCGGGATACCCTCGGCTTCCAGCCGCGCCCTGAGTATCTGCGCTTCAGCCGGATCCAGATTGTCACGCAGCGTGATCAGATCGTTATGCGACACTCAAAGCCGCCAACTGCTACTTTTTCTTCGGCATATACAGATCAGTGAGGGTGCCGTGCGCCGCCTCGGCCGCCATGCCTACCGATTCTGACAGGGTCGGGTGCGCGTGCACCGTCAGGCCTATGTCTTCCATGTCAGAGCCCATCTCAATGGCGTGGCCCATCTCGGCAATCAGTTCGCCGGCATTGGGGCCGACGGCTGCGCCGCCGATCAGGCGGCCACTGGCCTTGTCGAACAGCAACTTGGTAAAGCCTTCGCTATTGCCCATGCCCAGCGAACGGCCATTGGCCGCCCAGGGGAACTGACCTTTTTCATAGTCGATACCTTCGGCCTTGCATTCGGACTCGGTCTTGCCGACCCAGCCTGCTTCGGGGTGGGTGTAAACCACCGAGGGTATGCAACGTGCATCGAACTGAACCTTGTGACCGGCAATGACTTCCGCTGCCACCTTGCCCTCGTGCGTGGCCTTGTGGGCCAGCATCGGCTGGCCGGCCACATCACCGATCGCAAAAATATGCGGCACGTTGGTGCGCATTTGCTTATCAGTCGGAATAAAACCGCGCTCATCCACCTTGACGCCAGCCTTGTCGGCACCAATACGCCCACCATTGGGCCGCCGGCCGATGGCAACCAGCACCTTGTCGTAACCTTTTGTCTTGGGCGCCTTGTCACCCTCGAAACTGACTTCCAGGCCGTCTTTGCGCGCTTCTATGCCGGTCACCTTGGTGTTCAGCCAGACATCGCGCAGGCGAGCGCGCATTGCCTTGTCGAGTGGCTTGACCAGGTCCGGGTCACAGCCCGGTATCAGTCCCGGCGTGAGTTCGACCACGTCCACCGAGGCGCCGAGTACCGAATACACATTCGCCATCTCAAGACCAATGATGCCGCCCCCGATCACCAGCATTTCCTCGGGGATATCCGCCAGTTCCAGTGCACCGGTTGAATCGATTAACCGGGGATCGTCGTCCGGGAATCCCGGCAGCGAGATCGACTCGGAACCGGCGGCGATGATGCAGTGCTCAAACTTGATGGTCGTGGTGCCGTCCGGCCCCTCGACCTGCAGCGCCTTGTCGGAAACGAAGCTGCCCTCGCCATGCACCACCTGTACCTTGCGCTGCTTGGCCAGGCCCTGCAGTCCGCCGGTTAGCTTGCCCACCACGCTTTGCTTGAAACTGCGTAGCTTGTCGATGTCGATCTGCGGTTTGCCAAAGCTCACTCCATGCGCACCCATGGCCGCTGCTTCATCAATCACATGCGCGGTATGCAGCAGTGCCTTGGACGGGATACAACCCACATTCAGACACACACCGCCAAGGCTCTCATAGCGTTCAACCAGCACGGTTTGCAGCCCCAGGTCAGCAGCCCGAAACGCCGCCGTATACCCACCCGGCCCGGAACCCAGCACCACTACCTGGGCGGCTACTTCATTTGCTTTACTCGACATCATGCTCCCCTTCAAAAATCGTTGCTTCAAGCGACCTGCATTATGGCCTCTTGCCAGCGAATTAAAAACTGCCTTTCACGACTGCCATAAAAAAGCCGCGAACCCATTACCGGGTCCGCGGCCTGTTTGCGCAATGAAGATTAACGCGTGGTGCGCTTCTTCACTTCGTTCGCCGAGAAGTGCTTCACGTCGTAGTCAACCGTAAAATCATTCGGCTTGTCTTCGTTGACCATGGCGGTTGCGAAGTAGGTGCCCGTCTGAAGGTCATAAATGATCTCCGGTACGGTGGCACAAGCCTGGATGGTATCTGCACAGGCCAGGTGACCTTCCTGGAACTTGTAGAACTGGTCGCGGTGATCGTAGTTGTCGATCATGGTTGCAGTCCAGGTGTCCTCATTGAAGTAGATAACCTTCTTCTTGAAGGTATGGCGTACATCCGGCTTGTTGTTTGCCTCGACTATCCACATGCGGTGAATCTCGTAGCGTGGCAGTTCCTGATTGATATGGTTGGGGGTCAGGATATCCGCATACTTCAACTTGTTGGAGTTGATCTTGAACGAGTTGTTGGCGGTGATCATCGGCTTGCGACCGACCAGCTTCCAGTTGAAGCGGTCCAGCTTGCCGTTGATCATGTCCACCTGGTCATAGTACTGCTGACCGTCGGTGCCTTCATACGGATTGTCGTAGGCCACTGATGGCGCGCGACGGATGCGGCGCAGGCCGGGGTTGTACAGCCAGGCATCACGATAATCGGCATGTTCCCAGGCCAGCAGCAACTGTCCGGCGTTACGGGGTGGTGCAATCGTTTCCGACAGGTAGTACAAGAAGATGTCTTCGCCTGAGTTCATGGAACCCGGATTTTTCAGATTGGCGTAGGTGAATTTCACCTCTTCGATCAGCTTGGTGATCTGCACATTACCATTCTGCTGCACGATGGCCTGGTTGTTATAACGTACGGCATTGTTGCCGCGCCATTTCAGACGATGGTTCCACCAGGGATGGGCGCCGCTGGTCGGGATAGGGAACGGAAAACCCAGTGTGGCACCGCGAATCTTGTCGGGGTCGCCGCCTTCCAGGGAAGCCGTCGAGGCATTCTTGATGGTGGCCTCGTAAATAGGCTTGGGCCATGCAGCGTCTCGATGGGACGGATAGACATGCATCTTGTAGGTGTCATAGCGCTCGAGCATTTTCTTATGCCCTTCCGACAGCAGGTCCGCATATTCACCCATGTTGGCCTTGGTGATGGTGAACAGGGGCTTCTCGCTTGCATAGCGGTCCTCTGTCCAGGTTGGCTCCATGATCAGTTTGTCGCCATGGGGCGTATACGGTGTCCATGCTGGCACCTTGCCATCGGCTGTGCCTGCGCGAATCGCACCCAAGGGTGTGTATTCGGTCCCCTCAATACCCAGCTTGGCAATCTCCTCTGCCGGAGGCTTCGCCATGGCCGGCAGCGCTACCGCAGCCGTCACCACGGCCAGCACTAAACGTCTAAAGTTCTGATGCATTTTCTTTATCTCCGCCTAATTGGTCTAAGTTATTATGACCACACAATTAATAACATTAACACAAACATCTACTTATTCAATTGGAGTCTACCATTTGCCATTCGTTCGGCAAGCTATAAAAGCGCGCGCCGAATATCCGACAGCAGTTCAGACAAATGACCAGTGATTCTCGCGGCCTGGGCGCCATCGATCACCCGGTGATCATAGGACAGCGACAATGGCAGCATCAGGCGCGGCACAAATGCCTTGCCATCCCAGAAAGGCTGCATGCTGGATTTCGAAACTCCCAGAATGGCCACCTCGGGCGCGTTCACAATCGGGGTAAAGGCGGTTCCGCCTATACCTCCCAGGCTTGAGATACTGAAGCACCCGCCCTGCATATCAGCGGGGGCAAGCTTGCCCTCGCGGGCCTTGAGGCTGATCTCACCCAGTTCACGAGCGATCTGGAACAGGCCTTTTTTGTCGACATCGCGTACCACCGGTACAACCAGTCCATTCTGGGTGTCGACGGCCACACCGACGTTGACATATTTCTTCAGGATCAGGTTTTCACCGTCAGGCGCCAGTGAACTGTTCAGCTCAGGGAATTCCAGCAGCGTGCTGGCGCTGACCTTGAGCAGGAAGGCAAGCATGGTCAGCTTGATGCCCTGCCGGTCTGCTTCCGCCTTGTTCTCCTGTCGAAATGCCTCCAGCTCCGTGATATCGGCTACATCAAATTGCGTCACATGCGGCACGATCACCCAATTGCGATGCAGGTTGGCAGCGGACAGCTTGCGAATACGCGGCAGGGCAACCGTTTCGGTTTCACCATATTTAGTGAAGTCCACCTTTGGCATCTGCGGCAGGCCGCTGCCGGCAGCGGGTGCTGACATGGCCGCCTTGATGTACTGGCGAACATCTTCCTTCAGTACACGTTGCTTGGGGCCTGTACCATTTACCCGCGCCAGATCGACGCCGTGTTCGCGGGCATAACGTCGCACCGACGGACTGGCGTGCACCTTGGCAAAGGCGGTCTCATCGATGCGCGCCGTTTCACTGATCCGTTCCGGCACTGCGGCCGGTTTGGCGGCGGGACTGGCTGGCGAAGTATCCCTGGGCTTCGGCATCTCCGGTTGCGTGCCGGCGGCAGCAGCTTTGCCTGCCACACCGGTTCGAAGCAACAGGATGAGGTCGCCTTCAGACAACTTGTCGCCCTCGGCCACCTTGAGCTCAACCACCTCTCCTGCGCCCGGTGCCGGCACATCCATGGTCGCCTTGTCAGATTCCAGTGTGACCAGTGACTGCTCGGGCTGCACCTGGTCACCGGGCGCGACCAGCACCTCAATTACCGGCACGGCGTCGAAGTCACCGATATCCGGTACCCGTACCTCTATGATTTCTGAGGTCTCGTCTTCACTGGCCTGTGGTGCTTCGGTAGCGGGCGTTGAGGGTGCCTGCTTCACATCCTCAGCTTGCGCGTTCTGTCCCTGGTCTTCCGCCTCGGGCACATCTGTCGGCGACGGCTCGTCTGTATCGACGTCCGTTTCCACCACCAGCAACAGGTCGCCCTCGGAAACCTTGTCCCCTTCCTTTACCTGCAGGGACAGTACGCGGCCATCGACCGGACTTGGCACATCCATGGTGGCCTTGTCAGATTCCAGCGTTAGCAGCGATTGTTCAACACTGACGGTGTCGCCCTCGGCAACCAGGATTTCAATCACGGGCACGGCATCAAAATCACCGATATCCGGAACGCGTATCTCTTGCTGTGCCATCAGACGTTCACCGGGTTGGGCTTGTTGGTATCCAGCCCATACTGCTTGATGGCCTCAGCCACCTGGTCGATCGGAATTTCCCCTCCATCTGCGAGGGCCTTGAGCGCGGTCACCACCACCCAGCGGTGATCCACTTCAAAGAAATCGCGTAGTCGCTCACGTGAATCGGAACGGCCAAAGCCATCCGTGCCCAGCACGTAATAGGGCGCCTTCAGGAAGGGGCGAATCATGTCG
>JBFKKS010000086.1:0-9545 GCA_041630955.1 Nevskiales bacterium | reverse complement strand
GCCCTGGCGGCCGAGGGTGAGACCGATGTGCGACGCATCTATCACATCGACCGTGGCTACGAATGTATCGAAGAGAAGTTGCAGCAACTGGGTGCGAACATCCGTCGCCAATCTGACACGCCGGTCGGCAAGGAAGGGGCCTGAGCATGGCCGACGTACTCACCCTGGCGCTGTCCAAGGGGCGCATCCTGGAAGACACGCTGCCGATGCTGGCAGCGATGGGCGTGGTGCCGGAAGAGAACCCGCTGACCAGTCGCAAACTCCAGTTCGCCACCAACCGTGAGGACCTGCGGCTGCTGGTGATCCGTGCGGCCGACGTGCCGACCTTTGTCGAGCATGGCGCGGCCGATTTGGGTATTGCCGGCAAGGATGTGCTCATGGAGCACGAGGGTGATGGTCTGTACGAGCCACTGGATCTTGGAATAGCGCGTTGCAAGCTGATGCTGGCAGGCAAGCCGGATGCCATCGAGCGTGCGGCCGGACGGCGCCTGCGTGTGGCGACCAAGTACCTGCGGACCACGCGCAGTTTTTTTGCCGAGCGCGGCCAACAGGTCGAACTAATCAAGCTCTACGGTTCTATGGAACTGGCACCGCTGGTCGATCTGGCCGATATCATCGTGGATCTGGTCGATACCGGTAACACCCTGCGCGCCAATGGCCTGCAGCCGCTGGAAACCATCGCCGACATCAGTTCACGCATGGTGGTCAACAAGGCTTCCATGAAGACCAAGTCATCTGCGGTCAAGGCACTGCTGGCTGATTTCGCCGCGCAGGTGGACAAGGCAGGTCGGTAATGGCGATGGCCGGACTGGATATTCGTCGCCTGAATACGGCGGACGCCGATTTCGAGCTGAATTTTGCGGCACTGCGCGAGTATGATCCTGCCAGCGATGCCGGTCTGCAGGCAACGGTGGACGAAATACTGGCTGCGGTGAAGACACAGGGCGACAGCGCCGTGATGGGTTACACCCAGCGCTTCGATCGGCGCACGGAAACCAGCGTGGCAGAGCTGGAAGTTTCAGCAGATCAGTTAAAGGACGCGCTGGAAGGCCTGGATGCCGGGTTGCGGCAGGCTTTGCAAACGGCCGCGCTGCGTATTAGGCGCTACGCCGAGCACCAGCGTTTGACGTCCTGGTCATTTGAAGACGAGGACGGTAATCGACTCGGTCAGCAGGTGACGCCACTGGACCGAGTGGGGCTGTATGTGCCCGGTGGCAAGGCCAGTTACCCGTCTTCGGTGCTGATGAACGCCATTCCGGCGAAAGTTGCCGGGGTGCCCGAAGTCATTATGGTGGTGCCGGCACCGGCGGGTGAAATCAATCAGCTGGTGCTGGCCGCCGCCGCACTGGCCGAGGTGGACCGCGTTTTCACCATCGGTGGTGCACAGGCGGTGGCCGCACTGGCCTATGGCACCGCCACCATCCCGGCAGTGGACAAGATTGTTGGCCCCGGCAACGCCTACGTGGCGGCGGCCAAGCGAAGCGTGTTTGGCACGGTCGGGATCGACATGATTGCCGGCCCATCCGAGATCATGGTGATTGCCGATGATTCCGCGAATCCAAGCTGGCTGGCTGTCGATCTGTTTTCACAGGCCGAGCATGACGAGCAGGCACAATCGATTTTGCTGTCAGCCGATGCCGCACTCCTGGATGCCGTGGCCGATGCGATGGTCGAGGAACTCAAGCATATGCCGCGTGCTGACATCATTCGTGCCTCGCTGAATGGGCGAGGGGCGCTGATACAGGTAGCGGATCTGGATGAGGCTGCGTCCATTGCCAATCGCATTGCGCCCGAACACCTCGAACTGGCTGTGGCCGACCCGCAGGCCCTGCAGGCAAAAATCCGTCATGCGGGCGCCATCTTCCTGGGGCATCACACGCCCGAGGCCTTTGGCGATTATTGCGCTGGCCCGAATCATGTCTTGCCCACGGCCGGTAGCGCACGGTTTTCCTCACCGCTGGGTGTATACGATTTCCAGAAGCGTAGTTCGATTATTCAGGCCTCGGTAGCCGGTGCGCAGGAACTGGCACCGGTTGCGGCGAAGCTGGCCGAGGCCGAGGGGCTGGTTGCGCACGGGCGCTCAGCCACGCTGCGCCTTGCAGCAAGCGGCAAGGATAGTCGTGGTGACTGACAGCTTGCCAGGCCGACCAGGCCACAACGCGATCAAACCGATAGACTGGATTCGCCCGGAAATTCGATCATTAACTGCCTATGCGGTACCGAAGGCTGATGGCTTGATCAAGCTGGATGCCATGGAGAACCCGTTTGGCTGGCCGGACGCGCTGAAACGAGACTGGCTGGCGCAACTGGCAGACGTGTCGCTCAACCGGTACCCGGATGCGTCGGCTACCGATCTGAAACTGGCACTGCGGGAGGCGATGGCGATTCCAGCCAACGCAGACATTCTGCTAGGTAATGGCTCGGACGAGATCATCCAGATGCTGGCCATGAGCGTGGCAGGCACGGATCGAGTATTACTGGCCCCTGAACCTGGCTTCGTCATGTATCACATGATTGCGGGGTTCGTCGGCATGCAATATGCAGGCGTACCACTGGGGGACGGGTTTTCACTTGATGTGCCAGCCATGCTGTCAGCGATAGCAGAACAGCAACCGGCGCTCATATTCATAGCCCAGCCAAACAACCCGACCGGCAACGTGTATGCCGACACTGACCTGCGCGCCATTATTGAGGCTGCGCCAGGCCTGGTGGTGATTGATGAGGCCTACGCACCCTTCACCGATGCCAGTTGCATGTCCTGGTTGGATGATGCAGAGCGTAAGTACGACAATCTGCTGGTCATGCGCACCGTGTCCAAGCTGGGTCTGGCTGGTTTACGCCTTGGGTTGTTGGCAGGGCCTTCCGCGCTGATCGCCGAGATCGAGAAGCTGCGGCTGCCCTACAATATTGGCAGCCTGACCCAGGCCAGCGCCCGTTTTGCCCTGGCGCATGGCGAACTTTTCGCCGAGCAAGCCCGCATTATCCGCACTGAACGAGCCCGCATCTGGGACGAATTGCAAAAACGCCCCAATCTGGTTGCCTATCCCAGCGAGGCAAATTTCATCCTGTTTCGTGCTCCACATGGCCAGGCGCGCGCGATCCATCAGGGCCTGCTGGAAGCGGGTGTGTTGATTAAGTGTGTGGATGGCACCCACCCCCAACTGGCGGGCTGTCTGCGCGTAACTATCGGTAAAGTAGAAGAAAATAATGCCTTTTTGGCAGGGCTGGACAGCATTATTGAGGCGTGAATTGCTGCCCGCTTGCGGTTATTCTGGGCGGCGGGCTAGGCGAGGCGGGGAGAGCTTGGTGTATACTTTCGCGAGTTTATTTAATTGGGTTTGTGCGGACGTCACCGCAGCCGCCAAGCCTGCAAAACAATAGGACAGACGCGTAAGGGATTATTTCCTGCGCCTGACGTTTTTTGTAGGAGTCTGCTACATGAGCAATGAAGGGGTGGATGTCGGGAAGCGACGCTTTCTGACCGGGGCAACGTCAGTTGTCGGTGCAGTAGGGACGGGCTTCGTCGCCTGGCCTTTTCTTTCCTCCTGGCAGCCAAGCGCCCGCGCTAAGGCTCTGGGTGCGCCGATCAAGGCAGACATCAGTGAATTGCAGGAAGGCGCACTGGTTATCTTTGAATGGCGCGGCAAGCCCGTGTGGGTTATTCGCCGCAGTCCCGAAATGCTCGAGAACCTGCCAACGCTGGCCAATGAACTGCGCGACCCGGAATCGATTAAGGAGCAGCAGCCAGCCTACGCGCAGAATGCGACGCGCTCAATCCGTCCGGACATCATGGTTATGGTCGGCAGTTGCACCCATCTGGGCTGTGCGCCCCTGTTCCGCCCGGACTTCCCGGCGGACGACATGGGCGACGACTGGAAGGGCGGTTTCTTCTGTCCTTGTCATGGCTCCAAGTTTGATCTGGCGGGCCGCGTTTACAAAGGCGTGCCGGCCCCCACGAATCTACTGGTACCACCCTACCGTTTTGAATCGGACAACCTCATCGTCATTGGCGAAGACCCAACTGAAGAAGGAGTCGCCTGATGGGCATCGTAGCGAACCCGCACAAGACGACCGGCTTTCTTGGCTGGATCGATGATCGTTTCCCGCTCACGAAGATGTGGAAAGACCACGTCGCTGAGTATTACGCGCCGAAGAACTTTAACTTCTGGTACTTCTTCGGCTCGCTGGCCCTGCTGGTATTGGTAAATCAGCTGGTTACCGGCATTTGGCTGGCCATGTTCTTCGAGCCTGATGTGGCCTCCGCCTTTGGCTCGGTCGAATACATCATGCGTGATGTGGAGTGGGGCTGGCTCATCCGTTACATGCATTCCACCGGTGCTTCGGCATTCTTTGTTGTGGTTTTCCTGCATATGTACCGTGGCTTGCTATACGGGTCTTATCGCAAGCCGCGAGAGCTGATCTGGATTTTCGGTTGCCTGATTTTCTTCTGCATGATGGCGGAAGGTTTCCTTGGTTATGTGCTGCCATGGGGACAGATGTCCTACTGGGGCGCACAGGTGATTATTTCGCTATTTGGTGCGATTCCTGTGGTGGGCGAAGACCTGGTGATCTGGATTCGAGGCGACTTCTTCATTGCCGACGCTACCCTGAACCGGTTTTTTGCACTGCATGTGGTAGCGCTGCCCTTTGTGCTGGTGGGGCTGGTTATTGCCCATCTGATGGCACTGCATGAAGTGGGTTCCAACAACCCTGATGGTGTCGAGATCAAGAAGCACAAGGACGCCAATGGTGTGCCGCTGGATGGTATTCCGTTTCACCCTTACTACACGGTGAAGGATGTCTTCGGCACCGGTGTGTTCCTGATCCTGTTCGCCTTTGTGATCTTCTTTATTCCGGATTTTGGCGGCTATTTCCTGGAGCGCCCAAACTTCGAACCGGCTAACCCGATGGTCACGCCCGAGCACATTGCGCCCGTGTGGTATTTCACCCCGCAATACGCGATGTTGCGTGCCATTACCGGCGACTTCCTCTGGCTGCCAGCCAAGTTCTGGGGCGTCGTGGTACTCGGTGCCTCGGTTCTCATTCTGTTCTTCCTGCCCTGGCTTGATCGCGGCGATGTGAAATCCATTCGCTACCGTGGCTGGATGTATAAAGTGGCGCTGGCCCTGTTTACCGTGAGCTTCCTGGTGCTGGGCTATCTCGGAACACAGCCACCGACAGCCGGCAAGACCCTGCTGGCGCAAGTGGGTACGGCCATCTATTTTGGTTTCTTCCTGCTGATGCCCCTGTATACCCAATGGGACAAAACCAAGCCGGAACCGGACCGTATTACTGTGAAGGAGGGACACTGACATGAAACGTTTAATCACAGTGCTCCTGTTCGGACTGTCCACAAGCGCATTGGCTGCAGGTGGTGGCGGCACGGCCTATACCTTTGATGCTGACCTGGGTAACGAGGCCTCACTGCAGCGCGGTGCCGCGGCTTTCATGAACTATTGCAGTGGCTGTCATGCCATGGCCTACCTGCGCTATAACCGCATAGCCGAGGATCTGAACATTCCGGAAGACCTGGTGCGTGAACACTTCATGTTCGGCACTGACAAATTCGGTTTCCCGATTGAGTCGTCCATGCCGATCAAGTCCGAGGTCTGGTTTGGCAAGGTGCCGCCCGACCTGACCCTCACAGCGCGTTCTCGTGGTGATGACTGGGTCTACAGCTTCCTGAAAACCTTCTACCTTGAAGACGGACGCCCGAACGGCGTGAATAACCTCACACTGGCAGGCGCATCAATGCCGCATGTGCTGGGGCCGCTGCAGGGTTGGCAGAAAAAGGCTGCAGCGGATGAGGATCACGCTGAGTCCGGAGGACATGGCCCGGAAGCCCCGAAATTTGAGATGGTCGCTGAAGGCACCCTGACTGCCAAGGAATATGATCGTCTGGTAAGTGATATCACCAATTTCATGGTTTATGCCGCAGAGCCGGCCAAACTGGTGCGTTATAACCTGGGTGTGAAGGTTATTTTCTTCCTGATCATATTTACCGGGCTGGCTTACCTGCTCAAACGCGAATACTGGAAAGACGTACACTGATGTACACACGGCCGCGATTCGATCGCGGCCGCTTTAGTTAAAACGGAGTAATCCATGGCAATTGTTGCCAACCGACGTTCTTTAATGACCCTGTTCTCGGATCCGGCCAGCGCCCAGTCGCATCGTGTGCGATTGGTTATGGCGGAGAAGGGGATCAGCAACATGGACGTGATTGACGTCAAGCTGGGTGAGAACAATGAAGACCTGGTTTCGCTGAACCCCTATAACGTTCTGCCCACGCTGGTCGATCGCGAACTGGTACTCTACGACCCCGAGATCATCTCTGAGTATCTGGATGAAAGGTTCCCGCATCCGCCATTGATGCCGGTTGATCCTGTGTCGCGTGCCAAGGTCAGGCTGGCCCTGTTGCGTATCGAGGATGATTACTATTCGCTGTTTGCAGATATCGAAGAAGGCAGCGCTTCACAGGCTCGCAAGGCCAAGAAGATGCTGCGCGAAGCATTGACTGCTGATTCGGAAGTTTTTGGCGCCAAACCGTTCTTCCTGAGTGACGAATTCTCGCTGGCCGATTGCGCTTTGATTCCTATTCTGTTGCGCCTGGCACCTTGGGGTATTGAATTGCCTCCAGAGGCCGCAGCGATCAGAAAATATGCGGAGCGCATGTTCAAACGGGAAGGCTTCAAGCGCAGCCTGACCGAACTCGAGCGTGAATTTCTCGAGGCCTAGGGCACTTCGCATTCGCCATGTCTGAAAGCAGCCCTTCGCGGCGCCCCTACCTGATTCGGGCGATCTACGATTGGGTTCTTGATAGCGGTCATACGCCTTTACTGCTGGTCGCCGCGGGAGCGCCCGGGGTCCGTGTACCGGCGCAGTTTATCGATGAAGAAGGGCGCATTGTTCTTAACATCGGGCCGGATGCCGTGCAGGCTCTCGAACTGGGCAACGAAGAGATCCGTTTCCGTGCCCGCTTTGGTGGCAAACCCGAGTTGATCTCCGTGCCGCCGGGTAGCGTGCTGGCGATTTATGCCCGTGAAACCGGTGACGGCATGCTGCTCGGAGACCCCGAGGTGGACACCAACCCGCCACCCGATGATTCATCACCCGCTCAGGAAGACGGGCTGACATCCGGGGCCAGAGCGGACAAGGCCAGCAAGCGGGCCCATCTCAAGGTCGTGAAGTAGCCGCCAATGCGCCCGCGTCCAGCAGTAGCAGCATTATTGCTCAGCCTGTTGGTAATTGAAGGCTGGGTCTGGACCCAGCGGCATCAGTTCGCCGGCGTGGAAGTCACTTACCGGGTCCTGCATCTGGCGCAGATGCTGATGCTCATAGTGGTGGCTTATCTGGCAGGCAGAAACCGACCCGCAGAGCCATTGTGGAGCAGTACGCGCTGGCTGATTCTGGCAGGCCTGCTGTTTTCATTTGGCGGAGACCTGATCAACAGTTTCCTGTTCGATCTCAGTCACATTGTCGAACCGCAGACCTTGCTCTCGGTTGTGCCGTTTGCCATTGCCCATTGCCTCTACATCACCTGCTTCTGGCGACTGGGCCGTGCTGGGCCAAGCCCGTTCCCCACGCCACTTATCCTGTTCACCCTGCTCGCCTGGCCCATACTGGCGGCCAGCCTGTGGCTGGTCCTGGTGGATTACGAAGCAGGGCCGCTACTCAAGTGGTTATCGCTGGGCTATGCCCACATGGTGGTGCTGATGGCGCTGGTTTCCCTCTGGCCGCTTAAGGCCCTGGGCCTTAAAGCCTGGGTGGCTGCTGCCGGTGGTCTGATCTTTCTGCTGTCAGATAGCGTTTTCGGCGCCTGGTTGACGGAAGGTCGTGATCGACCCTTGTGGACGTCGCAGGTGATCTGGGTGACTTATTTCCTGGCGCAGATGTGCATGATGCATGTGCCTTTGATGAGGGAATCTGATCATGACTGATACTTATCCCGCGCCGGATTTTCATTTGCCGATGCGGGAGGTGTTTCCTGATATATGGCTGGTTTCAAGCCAGATCAGGATGGGTATCCCGGGCGGGCTGAAAATCAAGTTCAGTCGTAATATGGTGGCCATTCTGTCTGCTGATGGCTGGGTGCTCATTAACCCTGTGCGTCTCAACCCATCTGCCGAGGTCGAGTTGCTGGCCAAGGGGCCTGTTCGCCATGCGGTACGTCTGGGCAGTTTTCACGGTCAGGATGATCGATACTACGCAAATGAGCACGGTGCTGAATTCTGGGCGGTTGAAGGCAAGCAGGCCTACGATGAGCCAGAGATCATGCACCCCATCACCGAGGGTGGGGAGTTTCCAGTTACTGATGCAAAGGTTGTTGTTTTCAAATCGGCCAAGCAGGCAGAGTGCGTAGTAAACCTGCCACAGCACAGGCTGCTACTGACCTGTGACAGCGTCCAGCATTATGAGAAGGACCCATTGATTTCCCTGTTGGGCCGAATCGTAATGCGTCCCTTGGGTTTTTTCACGCCCTGTGTAATTGGGCCGCTGTGGTTGAAGATGGTCACGCCACGGGGAGGCAGTCTAAGTGCTGATTTCGAGCGTGTGCTCGAGATGGATTTTGATAATCTGATCTCCGCTCACGGCACGCCGAAGATTGGCGGTGCAAAGGCTGCGTTGCGGCAGAATGTCGAGAAGGTTTTTGCTGGCGTTCAGTAGCCCATCTGGCGCGACGCCAGATCCTTCATGATTTCGCTCGCTCCGCCGCCTATTGACAGGACCTTGCTCTCTCGAAAAATGCGTTCCGATTTCGCGCCGCGCATGTAACCCGCGCCACCCAGAATCTGCACCGCTTCCCCCGCCACGTATTCCAGGTTCGCGGTGGAGAGGTTCTTGAGCATGCACAGTTCGGCAATCGGGGCCTCGCCCTGATCAACCCGGTAGACCAGGTTCTCAAGGGTGGCCTTGACGGCGTGGGTGCGCATGTTCATATCGACCAGCTTGTGGCGAATAACCTGGCTCTTGATGAGCGGCTTGCCAAAGGTCACGCGCTCCCTGGCATAGGCAGTGGCCTCTTCGATGGCACAGCGCGCCAGCCCGTAAGCCTGGGCAGCCAGCGCAATACGCTCGTCGTTGAAGTTGCGCATGATGGCAATGAAGCCGTGGTTCTCACTGCCCAGCAGGTTGGCTGCGGGCACCTTGCAGTTGTCGAAATACAGTGTGGCAGTGTCCGAACACCACCAGCCCATCTTCTTCAGCGGGGTGCGTGAGAAGCCCTCGGTGTCTGCCTCGATGACCAGCATTGAGATCCCGCCCATGCCGGGTTCGCCAGTTCGCACCGCCACGGTGTACTGGTCAGCGCGCATACCCGAGGTGATGAACGTCTTGGAGCCATTGACGATGTAATGGTCGTCTTCGCGCCTTGCCGTGGTCTTCAGGTTAGCCACATCCGACCCGCCCGAGGGCTCGGTTACGGCAAGGGCCGAAATGCGTTCGCCGGCCAGCACGGGAGCGACGAGGCGCTGCTTTTGTTCTTCCGTACCTACCGCCAGGATCGGCGGAATGCTGATACCGTGGCTGAACAGGCTGGCCTGGAT
>JBFKKS010000085.1:0-9641 GCA_041630955.1 Nevskiales bacterium | reverse complement strand
CGAAGGCCGGCCCCGTCCAGTCAAATGGAATATGTTTGCTGGCCTTGCCGGCCCAGTCCCACTGCATACCGAACGCCTGCGCGTTATTCTCTGTGGCAACGCCAAGGGTCATGATTTGTCCCGGTCCCACCTCTGACCCGGGTGCATTATGAACCTGTACGCGTGCCCCTTCTGGTGTCGTCGGCCCAGTCAGAGTCTCGCCCGAGACTTTTAACTTACCGGGCACCTCTGCCCGCCAGTGTGCCAGACCACGCTCCACTTCAAGCGTTATGGGCACAAACTCCACCCCACGCACCTCCCCTACCAGCGCTGCAAACTCCCCCATCCAGCCGCCAGCTTCGCCACCAAACACCTTTTGCAAGGCATACCGTTGTGCCTCGTCAGCCCGTTCGTCCATCAGGATACCCATCGTGACCGGGTTTTCCTGGGCCCATGCGTTGCCCTCGAATTCAACCAACGCAAGCACGTTCAAGCCATCCAGACGGACATTGCCATAGGCGCCTTCTTTAATGTGGTACGCCATCATTCCCTGGCAACGATTATTAGTAGGTGCCTGTGCGAATCCACAGGGACAGGGGATATTACAGCTACAGGCGTCAAACCAGTCGCCCTTCATCCACCAATTGGGAATATCGGCCATCGCTTTAACCTCCTCCCAAGGCCGCCGAACCTGGCGCCTACAGGGACACAAACAGCCAAGTTCTAAGCTTAGTGCATCAGGGGCAAAAGTGAGATTCAAAAATGCAGAAAAGCAATGGGTAACGCGAGGCACCCATCAGGCCATCGATACCAATATCGATCCCCATAAGCCGATCAACATGAACAGGCCAAAACCATAAGTGAAGAAGCGGTGACTAACGTTGTTATTACCGAGGTGGATATAAGTATGCATACAGCGTGAGGCCACAAATAACCAGGCAAATATGAGCGTGGGCGTACCCACGCTTTGGGTGATGTAGGCCAGGATCACACCCACATAGAACAAGGGTGGGACTTCAAAGTGATTTTGCACATGCCGGCCAAGGATATGCAGACGCTCGGGTTGACTGCCCTCGTTATAGCCACGGAAAAAACTGATCCGAACCTCCCCCTTGTGTATCGCTCGATACCGGCATAATCCGAGGTACAGAATATTGCCCATCGTCAGCGCAAACATCGCTAACGCCGGGTAGATAATCAGTTCTGTGCTCATAGTGTCCAGTCCTTCTGCTATTTGAAGCCCGGCGTAAGGAAACCCGCCTCTATTAATCCATTCACCACGTCAGCATCATGTCCAGGAATCTGTTTGACCTCAGGGGCCTGTTTGGCCAGATCGTGCAAAGCCTGGAACTGATTGATCACCTGCTGACGGTTTTCCTTGATCAGGGCAGTCATGAACAGTGGCCGCTCCCTGACTGCCTCGATATTCATATTTTTCCATGCCACATCGCCCAGTAACAATACTTCCCGACCATCGTACAAGCGCACGTAAACCATCTGGCTACCCAGCGAATGCCCCGGCGATTTGATCAACACCACACCAGGCGCCAAGGCAAATAATTGGTCGTAAACCAGAGGTTGATAATCATCAAAAACTTCGGCTGGCAGCTCAGCCGGCTTCATAGCGTCCGGATTGGCAAGTTGTTCTTTTGTCAGCTTGACTGCTGGCAGAAGCTGGCTCAGGTTGGGGTGTTCGAGCAGGCCCGCGATATGGTCAAAATGCTCATGCGTAATGACGATCAGACCAGCCTTGTCCATCGCCTCGCTCACCCGTTGATAGGCGGCTTCATCAAACCCGCCGGCAATGGGCTCAGGCAATCCTTCCATGTTGGCCATGGCGGTATCCACAATTATGGCGTTACCCGGCCTGACCAACTGGTAGGCATAGCCGGTCATCACGCTGCGTCGCCACGGCTCCCCCGACATCACCATCGCTTCAGCAAAAACCCAGTCTGCGACCTGCTCGACGCGAATCTGATACGGAACCGGCCCCGGAAGGCTACGCGACAGTTGGCGTATTTTTTCGATATCAAGGACAAAGGGAGGCCCGTCAGGAGTTGGACTATGCACAACCAGCGGGTAGTACCCAAGCGCGGATAGCACTACCAGAACAACCAGTAGCCTGAATAAGACTCGCATTATCCCCTCCCAAAACCGACACTAGTGAGAAGATCATTGCATAGTCGCCGCGACACTGCAGCGCATAAAAAAGCGGCCGTGTTTTGGCCGCTTCTAATCCAGTTCATGGAGAATGAGCTAAAACACACCACCCAGGTCTTCGACCGCCTCGACGACCAGCCCCGTGCCTGCGCCGATCTTGAGAATATCGGCCCCTACCCGGATCAGTTTATAGGCCGGGTCGTTATGCCCCAGTCGACGTAGCAGGTCATTGGGCAGGTCGTGGTAAATCACGTCTCCGGGCAACCGGTGTCCGACACGCCATTTCTTGGCCTGCCCTGGTGGCAAGCAACCGTTGTTCTTCTTGGCCAGGCCAGGAGGACAGTGGCCGCTCTTGAACTGGTTGCCGTAGTAGTCACGAATGATGTCGCGTTGGCTGCCACCGAAAAAAACATCGGCAATTGAACCGCCGCTGTGGCTGGCTTCATGACCACCGGCATTATGCTTGCCAGCGTCTTTATGGCCGTGCTTGGCTGGCTTGCCCTTGTCCTTAACCTGCTCGGCTTTGGCCTTTCCCTTGCCGGCATGAGGCGGTTTTTCCGCCATTGCAGGACCGGATATCAGTGCTGTGACAAACAGCATGACCAGCCACTTTAAAAGCTTGATTCGCGGTTTAAGCATTTCGTCCTCCTGATAAATATAAGCCTACTCTACAGCCCGCGCCTGAACACCGGCTGAATGCAACGCGCAGTCCTAAAACGCCGCGCGAGCCGCATTAATGACCAGTGCTATCAGTACCAGTGAAGACACTGAGAAAACCGCAAAACGCACTTCAATCTTGTTGACCATCGCCTGTATAAGGCTATGAACAACGCGTAGCCCGACGTAAGCCCACGCCAGTGTCAAATTGATGCCACTGCCCTCACCCAGCAGCGCAAGGCTGATTGCGAGCGCGTAAAAGATGGTGGGCTGTTCCATGAGGTGATTGTAGTTGTCGGCCTTCCAGCGAACCGCAGGAGGCAGTGTGCTCATCTGTACGCCATTCACTTCGTTCGGATCAAGCCTCATTTTGGCCTTCTGGATCGCAGGAATGCGGGTTGCGTACATCCATACCCACATCACCATTGACCAGGCCACCAGGGCCACTACTGGCTGGAGTATGGCGGTATCAATCATCGGATTCAGAGACATCGAAAAACCCCCTTGTATCAGGCCGGCTTGGCGGCAAAAACCGTCATCCCCTGTTTGCGCAGGGCAGTGGCCGTCCACATACCCCCCAGGAAATCCACGGCGGTCAGGGCAATGTACAACGGGTTCATATCAAACACGAGCACCATGGCCGTGAATACGAATGGAATAATGATGCGCATCTGTGCGGAATAGCGGCAGAAATCCAGAACGTCGTTACGGCCGAGCTGTATGTAGTAGTAGCCGACAATCATGGTGACCACGCCCAGCATGCGAATCCAGTCGAGCCCCTCGACCGGCCAGCCGAGTATCTGCAATGGCAACGCCGGTGCCAGGATCATGCTCAGGCCCGCCAGCAGCGGGTAAAAGCCAAACAGGTAAATCGTCTTGCAGGCAGGGTTCATCTCACTCTCCCGGTCTTTCCAACAGGCTTACTTTTTTAAGGTTGCATCCAGGTACCCACGGATATGGGCATAGGTGGCGTCATGTGACCAGCGGTCCAGTATCTGCTCACCGTAAACGGACCTCCCCTTGGCGATCCGCCCTATTGCCTCGTAGCGCATCATCTGCTTGCTGATGCGAAAGCTCGCAGCAGGAATGGCTGCCATTTCTGTAGCCAATTGCACGGCACGTGGCATCAGGTCGTCCGGCTCCAACAGCTCATCAATCATGCCCTGCCCAAAGGCCTCCTCGGCAGAATGGGTAGCCGCGCCATACATGAGTGCCTGCAACGCTGACCTGGGCAGACAGAAGCGCAGCACTTCAAAGGCAGAAACAGGGAATGGCACGCCAACCTTAAGCTCCGGAATACCGATACGCCCGCTGCCATTGGCCATCAACTTGATATCGCAGGCCAGCGCCAGGATGCAGCCGCCGGCGATCGCGTGCCCATTGACCGCTGCTATGACCGGTTTGGTCATGGCGAACTGGGTTTCAAATACCTGATCCAGAAGCGGAACGAACTGCTTGGCGTAGCTCTGCTTGCCCTCCAGGATGCGTTTCAAGTCCACCCCGGCCGAGAAGATACTGCCGCTGCCCGTGAGGATCACTGCACGCACCTCACTATCGTTCTCAGCGTCACTAAAAGCCGCCTGTAATGCGTCCAGCAACTCCAGGTCCAATGCGCTGGCCTTGCCATGGGCAAGACGAAGGGTGAGTACAGCGTTGTTCAATTCTTTATCAATCATGGGCTACGCATCCCGGGTCAGAAATATCTCGAATCATCATATCGAGGCTTGGCCAAGCCTACCGCCATCCGGGATTACTCACCTAGTCCTGATGGCTGAGTCGCAAGCCACGTCGTATGTGTAGGATCAGCCACTATTAGGCGAATATATCCGCCTGGAAGAATGATTGAGGATTGCATGACTACAATGACGGAAACTGCCGAGCTGAAGACACCGCCCAGGGTAAAGGAATGGCCGCTACTCGGCAGCCTGCCTGGTATGGCAACCGACCCTGCCCGCTATTTCTACGATTGCTATCGGAAATATGGCCCCGCCTATCGCATCAACCTCCTCGGCCAAAAGTATACTGTGCTGGCAGGTGAACCTGCCGTCGCTTTCATGAGTTCCAAATACGGCAAGGACTGTCTTCGGTCCAAGGAGTTCTGGAAGGGCCTGGAAAACGAATTACAGGCCACCCGCTCACTGCCAGGCGCCGATGGTGACGAGCACAAGGAACTGCGTGAAATCCTGCGCCGTGGATACTCCAGGGAGTCCATCAAAGGACGGTATGAAGAACTGATCGACATTACCGACAGCTCCATTGAACGTGACTGGAAGACCGGTGAAAAAGTGCCGGTTGTTAACGCCTTCCAGTACATGGTTACCGATCAGCTTGGCATCATGATCACGGGTAATGCGCCACTGGAATATGTGCATGATATCCGCGTCACGATCATCTACATCCTCAACTGCCTGGTCACGCGCCAGCGTCCCAAGTTCCTGATGTGGAACCCGGCCTACCGGCGGGCCAAAAAACGTGTTCTGGAACTCGGCATGAAAATTCGAGCCGATTACGAGGCCGGGCAGCGCGCCGGGGGCGATGCCCGCACCATCGTGGATGACGTGATGGAAGCCTTCAAATCAGGCTCGGGCTCCATGCCCGAGCAGAACCTGCGCCTGCATCTGGTCGCCCCCTACGTGGCCGGGCTGGATACTGTCGCCAATACCCTGGCGGCCTGCACCTACGCTGTGCTGAAACACCCCGACGTGCATCAGCAGATTCTGGAGGAAGTGGATAACTTCTTTGACAACCAGGATGGTCCCATAGAGGAACAGGGTCTGCTCAAGCGCCTGCCGCTGCTCAACGGTGCCATCATGGAGTCCATGCGCATGTATCCGATTGCCGTCGCGCTCACGCGTGTCGCGCACCAGGATTTTGAGTTTGAGGGTTATAAGATCAACAAGGGTGAACACCTCTACATGGGTATTTGCGTACCGCACTTCATGGAGGAGTTCTATCCAAACCCGGACAAGTTCGATATTCACCGCTTTGACCCGGATCGTGCCGAGCACAAGAAGCCAACTGCCTACTCACCCTGGGGACGTGGTGCCCATACCTGCCTTGGCAAAACACTGGCTGAGGTACAGCTACTGATTTCCATGGCCCGCCTCTTTTACAAGCTGGATCTGGAACTCACTTCGCCTGACTACGTGCTCAAGACCAAGACCGCCCCTACGCCCGGACCGTCAATGAGCTTCAAGGTCAAGGTGAAGGGCTACCGGCACTGATCAGCTAGTTACAGCTTCCGCCTGCCAGCGGCTGACCCGCTTGCAAAGGAAGATCGCGTGAAGACTGGCCAACCATGATCCGGTAGCAGCCAGGTGCTACCTGCCAGTCCCTGCTATTGACATCCCAGTAGCTAAGCGCCCTGGGCGCCAGCGTAAATGTCACTTGCTGGGTGGTGCCGGGCTTAAGCCAGTACTTGGCAAACGCCTTCAATGCGACCGGCGGCTGAGGCACCTCAACGCCCGGTGAGGGTAATCCCACGTATAGCTGCGGTACGGCCCATCCAGCGCGCTCGCCGGTATTGCGAATGTTGGTACGAACTGTGATTGAGCCATCATTATTCAAACGTACATTCATCCCTGCCATGTCAAAGGCGGTATAAGACAAACCGAAGCCAAAGGGATAGGCCGGCTCGACATTGTTCTCGTCGTACCATCGATACCCAATAAAGACCCCTTCACTATGCTCGGCTTGGTTGGCAATGCCCGGATAGCGTGTCGGGTCGCCTGCAACCGGCGTATCGAATTCCTGCATGGGGAAGGTGGTCGGCAAGCGGCCGCCCGGGTCCGTATCCCCGAATAGCAATCCGGCCACGGCCGTGCCCGCTTCCTGCCCGCCGTACCAGATTTCCATGATCGCGCTGACGGCCTCCCGCCAAGGGGTCAGCACCGGTCCGGCGGTTTGTAATACGACCACGGTATTGGGCTGCGCTGCCGCCACGTTTTTGATCAGTTCGTCCTGGTTTCTATGTGAGACCGGTATCGGTTGTCCACCCAAAAGAACCGGTGCAAAAGCCTGTTCCAGAATGGATGCAACCGGTTCCTGACTCAAAGCCGGATCTGCAAGCAAGTCCAGCAGGTCCGGAGCTCCGGCTTGAAGTGTGTTCAGCAGGGTTGAGTCGGGCACATCCGCCAACGTGCAATCCAGTGCAAGACAGAATTTATCCACGCCCTCGGTCGAAACATTACTGGCAAACACAATGGCCAGATCCGCAGCGGCGGCCAGTGTCGCGGCAGCCTCCTGGTCCGAACCATCGGCATACTCAACAACGATGTTTTCGCCAGCCCGCTCAATAATGGCGTCCAGCGGCGTCACGAATCGAAACGGGGTCACAAGTGAGGACCCGCCTCCTGTTGGCCGCTCGGTGGCTGAACGTCCGATAACTGCAATCATTTGAATGTCGTCAGCGATGGGCAAGGCGCCTTCGTTTCTCAACAGCACCGAACCCTGCTCTACGGTTTGGCGCGCAATACGGGCATGGCCCGCCTGATCTATTTTTTGGTCATCCCGAACATAGCTGGGCCGGTCGAAAAAACCAAAGCGGAACAGGGTACGCATGATCGCGCGCAAGTTCTGATCAATCGTTTCCTCCGCCACCTGGCCTGTCTGCACCGCAGCCTGCAACAATGCTTGCTGGTTAAACATCGCATAGGGCATTTCGATTACGGCAGCGGTATTGGCCGTCTGGACCGTATCTTTCTGAGCCAGCAGATAATCGGATACCAGGAATCCGTCAAAGCCCCATTCATCACGCAGGATTTCCTGCAGCAGGAAGGGACTCGAACAAGCTGGTTCGCCGTTGACATAGTTATAGGCGCACATGAAAGACGCCACATCGGCTTCCTTAACCGCCGCTTCGTAGGGAGGCAGGTAGATTTCGCGCAGTGTGCGTTCATCAATGACGACGTTTACAACGTGGCGGCCAGATACTGCCGCCGTGATCGGGGGTAACCCGATCAAACCCTCCTGGGTGTTCATGACGTAATGTTTAACGTTGGCCATGACGCCCTCGGACTGGGTTCCCCTGATCCATTCCACGGTCAGACGAGTCGACAGCAGCGGGTCTTCTCCGAAGGTTTCAAAAGTGCGCCCTGCCAGCGGATTCCTGATCAGGTCTGACACCGGTGCATGTACCAGGTCATTGCCTTTATTCCGTACTTCGTTGCCAACCAGCGCACCCGTTTGAAATGCCAACTCGGGATTGAAGGTCGATGCCAGCGACAAGGGCACGGGTAGCGCGGTGGCAGGACTGCCCCTGACGCCCACCGGACCATCCGACATGCGCAGTGACGGCACCCCCAGTTCAGGGAAACCGTTCACTACGCCAACGTAGGGATCGCCCGTCGCCGCTGCTGCCGGGTCGTCTCCTGCCAGGTAGTCAATCTTCTGCTCCAGCGACATGGCCGCGACCAGTAATTCCGCCCGCTCTGCCGATGACAGCGCGGTGTCGCACCAGGGGTGCTCGGCGAGTTCACTGCAGCGTGGCACCCCGCTTTTGCCGTCACTGCGCTGGTCTGGCCCGCCAGCATTGTCACCACAGGCTGAAAGGCTCATCAGGAGCAGAATGCCCAGTATGAATGAGGTTTTATATCTTATGATTTCAGTCACTTTCTGACCTATTCTGAAGTAATTTCTCGTTAGATTACTGCGTCAACTGGCTACCTGCATACTCACCCGGTACGAATATCGGTAAGCCAACGCCGTTTAACGTAACCGCATAGGGATTGGGCGTCGCAAGTACGCCAGTAACCGGTTTCAACTCCCGCAGTGCAGCGGGAATATCCGGCTCACCAGGAAGGTACTGCCCCGCCCCGTCTATATCACTCAGGTTTTGCGGCGCTGCCACCGGGGCATACTGGTTGTGGTGCTGGTAGAACAACAAGCCTACCTCATCGCCATCCATTAACAATTCACCTACACCGGGAAACAGCACGCCTTCATCGTGCTCTACGCCTCGATTATCAACGTGTGTACCTGCGACGAATCCCGTCAGCTGTTCATCCACCAGGAAAACCTCTCCATTACGCCTTATCCCGATACCGGCAATAGCAATGGCGGTTTGAGTACTGCCCTCCCCGGCAGTAACCGTCAGGGACTCCACCTGCGGAATACCTGCCAGCACCTTGCCATCTCCCTGAATAGTCACCACCGGAACGAATACGCCGCTGGTATCAACTTCAGCTGTAACAGAAACCTCCAGTTGCGCAGCAAAAGCGGGCACTGACCCTGTCCCGGACAGGGCGCCCACAGGAAAATGATCCAGCTCAACACCGACCGGCGCGGTTGTCTGGTCCTGTGTTGCCATTAATGAAATGCAAATTTCCGGAATGGCGTCATAGGTCGCCGAACGAATACCTTTCAGATGAAAATCAAACCAGCTGAGGATGGCTTCCTGGACATCGGTTCCCCCACAGGCCCAGGGGCCTTTTTGCTGCCCTTCGAATGGATGCATATGACCACTTTGATGGGTCAGGATGCGGGTCTCGGCTCCAGCAGATTTGAAATAACGATAGTTCCAGAAAGCGTCAGTCACGTTAAACAGCACGTCATGCTGCCCCTGTGAAAACAGCGCGGGGACGGGCCGCAGGCGCGCCTCTGGTTCGCCGAAGCCCCAGGGCAGCCCGTTTGCCTCCAGTGACTCGTAGTAATCCATACCCCTGGAAAATACCAGGCTTTCAAACTCCGACTCCGGGACTGCACGTGGCTGGGCCAGCGGGCCGGACGCCGCCGCTACCAGGTCCTCACGGGTACGAACGAGGTTTGCCGTGGGCGTGAAGGGGCCAATCTGGCCAACCAGTGACCTGATCGCCGGTGTGGCAGACACACCCTGGTCTGATGACAAT
>JBFKKS010000084.1:0-9718 GCA_041630955.1 Nevskiales bacterium | reverse complement strand
GAGAGCTCGCCCATCGAAAAGGTAGCCCCCGGTGTTATCTCCCGTAAATCGGTTGACCAGCCAGTCCAGACCGGCCTTAAATCGATTGACGCCATGATTCCGATTGGACGTGGACAGCGTGAGTTGATTATTGGTGACCGCCAGACCGGTAAGACGGCCATTGCGATCGACGCCATCATCAACCAGAAGGGCACAGGCGTTAAGTGCATCTACGTGGCAGTGGGGCAGAAGAACTCCTCCATCGCCAACGTGGTACGCAAGCTGGAAGAACATGGCGCCATGGAGCACACCATCGTGGTGGCTGCCTCGGCCTCTGAATCTGCAGCCCTGCAGTTCATTGCCCCGTATGCGGGTTGCGCAATGGGCGAATATTTCCGTGACAACGGTGAAGACGCCCTGATCGTGTATGACGATCTGACCAAGCAGGCATGGGCCTATCGTCAGGTTTCGCTGTTGCTGCGTCGTCCGCCCGGTCGTGAAGCCTATCCAGGTGACGTTTTCTATCTGCATTCACGTCTGCTGGAACGTGCCGCGCGTGTAAACGCTGACTACGTCGAGAAGTACACGGGTGGCAAGGTGAAAGGCCAGACCGGTTCCCTGACCGCGCTGCCAATCATTGAAACCCAGGCGGGTGACGTATCTGCCTTCGTTCCGACCAACGTGATCTCAATTACCGACGGCCAGATATTCCTGGAGTCGGACCTGTTTAATGCTGGTATCCGACCTGCCGTAGACGCGGGTATCTCCGTTTCACGTGTGGGTGGTGCAGCACAGACCAAGATCATCAAGAAGCTGGGTGGTGGTGTACGTTTGGCCCTGGCCCAGTATCGTGAGCTGGCAGCCTTTGCACAGTTTGCTTCTGATCTGGATGAAGCGACCCGTAAGCAGCTCGAGCGCGGTCAGCGAGTTACTGAGCTCATGAAGCAGAAGCAGTATGCACCCTTGACTGTTGCTGGTCAGGCGGTGTCGCTGTTTGCCGCTGAGAAGGGTCATCTGGACGACGTTGAACTGAACAAGATCGTGGCCTTTGAAGAAGCCCTGCAGGCCTACATGGCCAGTGAGCAGAAGGATCTGATGGACAAGATCAACGAGAAGGGCGACTACAACGACGAGATTGAATCGGCGTTGGAAGCTGCGATCACGACGTTCAAGAAAAACAGCGTCTGGTAGGCCGGTATTAGCTATGGCAAGCGCCAAAGAAATTCGCACCCAGATCAAAAGCGTACAAAGCACGCAGAAGATCACCAAGGCCATGGAAATGGTCGCGGCATCGAAAATGCGCAAGGCACAGGACCGCATGGCTGCGGCCCGGCCTTATGCAGAAAAGATGCGTCACGTGATCGGTCATCTGGCTCACGCTAACCCGGATTCCAGCCATCCCTTTATGCAGGAGAGAGAGGTCAAGCGTGTTGGGCTGATCGTCGTGACGACCGATCGTGGTCTCTGCGGTGGCCTTAACATCAACCTGTTCCGCCAGACGGTGCTCACCGTCAAGGGCTGGCAGGATAAAGGTGCAGAGGTTGAGGTCGCTGTTGTAGGCAACAAGGGCATCGGGTTTTTCAAACGTATGGGCGGCAATGTCGTTGCCGAGGTTTCGCAGTTAGGTGACCAGCCACATCTGGAAGACTTGATCGGCACTATCAAGGTGATGCTTGATGCTTACCGCGAAGGCCGTATCGATCGCCTCGAATTGATCAGCAATACTTTCGTGAACACCATGACGCAGTCAGCGGGTTCCTTGCAGCTACTGCCGCTGGAAGCAATCAGCGAAGAGGAAATGCCGGAGTTCTGGGATTACATCTATGAGCCCGACGCTGCTGACCTATTGGACTATTTCCTGATGCGGTATGTGGAATCACAGGTCTACCAGGGTGTGGTGGAGAACGTAGCCTGCGAAATGGCGGCCCGTATGGTCGCCATGAAGAGCGCTACGGATAACGCCGGTAACCTGATCGACGACCTGCAACTGGTTTACAACAAGGCACGCCAGGCAGCTATTACGCAGGAGCTGTCGGAAATTGTCGGCGGTGCCGCGGCTGTTTAGCGTACTAGTTAAGACTTATTTGGTTTTTAAGACTATTGAAACTTATCTCGCGAAAGCGAGCTTGAAGAGAACGAGGACACTGAAATGAGTTCCGGAAAGATCGTTCAGATTATCGGCGCCGTGGTCGACGTGGAATTTCCACGTGACTCCATCCCGAAGGTCTATGATGCACTGAAAGTTACCAGCACCGGCCTGACGCTGGAAGTTCAGCAACAGCTGGGTGACGGCGTTGTCCGCACCATTGCGATGGGCGGAACCGATGGCCAGAAGCGTGGTGAGGAAGTCACCAACACGGGCGCGGCCATTTCTGTGCCTGTGGGTATCGAAACCCTCGGGCGCATCATGGACGTGCTGGGTGAGCCAGTAGACGAAGCAGGCCCTATCGGTGAAAAGGAGCGCATGTCGATTCATCGCGCGGCACCGAGCTATGAAGAGCAGTCCGGTGGGCAGGACCTGCTGGAAACCGGGATCAAGGTGATCGACCTGGTCTGCCCGTTTGCCAAGGGCGGTAAGGTCGGCCTGTTCGGCGGTGCCGGTGTGGGCAAGACCGTGAACATGATGGAACTCATCAACAATATTGCTACCGAGCATAGCGGTCTGTCCGTATTTGCCGGTGTCGGTGAGCGTACTCGTGAGGGTAATGACTTCTACCACGAGATGCAGGAAGCCGGCGTGGTGAACGTCGAGGAATTCACCAAGTCCAAAGTGGCGATGGTATACGGCCAGATGAACGAGCCCCCGGGCAACCGTCTGCGTGTAGCACTGACGGGTCTGACCATGGCCGAGAAGTTCCGTGACGAAGGCCGTGACGTGCTGTTGTTCGTGGACAACATCTACCGTTATACGCTGGCTGGTACTGAAGTATCTGCACTGCTGGGGCGTATGCCATCAGCGGTGGGTTACCAGCCGACCCTGGCTGAGGAAATGGGTGCTCTGCAGGAGCGCATTACCTCCACCAAGACCGGCTCTATTACGTCCATCCAGGCCGTATACGTGCCGGCCGATGACTTGACCGACCCATCCCCGGCCACCACCTTTGCTCACCTGGACTCCACCGTAGTGCTGTCACGTGACATTGCTGCCAAGGGTATTTACCCGGCTGTGGATCCGCTGGATTCCACCTCGCGTCAGCTTGACCCGCTGGTGATCGGTAACGAGCACTATGAAGTGGCGCGTGGTGTGCAGGGTGTGCTGCAGCGTTATAAAGAGCTGAAGGACATTATCGCCATTCTGGGTATGGACGAACTGTCCGACGAAGACAAGCTGTCAGTGAATCGCGCTCGTAAGATTGAGCGTTTCCTGTCTCAGCCCTTCCACGTGGCAGAGGTGTTCACCGGTGCTCCAGGTAAGTATGTGTCACTGAAGGACACGATCCGTGGCTTCCAGGGCATCATCAATGGTGACTACGACAGCTTGCCGGAACAGGCGTTCTACATGGTTGGTACGATTGACGAAGCCGTTGAGAAAGCCAAATCACTGTAAGGTCGTGCTGTCGCAGGCATCTGCTTAAACTAGCTAGGTGAGTAACGTGAAACTACATGTTGACATCGTGAGTGCTGAGGGAGCCATTTACGCCGGATCGGCGCAGATGGTCTTTGCCCCGGCGGCGATGGGTGAAGTGGGCATTGCCCCGCGTCATGCACCGCTGCTGACTCGTCTGAAACCCGGCACCGTGCGTGTGCAACCGGCCGAAGGCGGAGAAGAGACCTTTTACGTATCAGGTGGCATGCTCGAAGTGCAGCCACATCGCGTAACTGTGCTGGCCGATACGGCAGAACGTGCTGCTGATATCGATGAAGCAGCGGCTGCTGAAGCGCAGCGTCGGGCAGAAGAGGCCATATCAAGCGCCAAGGGCGACATGGACCTGGCCCGCGCGCAGGCCGAGTTGGCTGAGGCTGCCGCCCGTATGCATGCCATCAAGACGTTGAAGCGAGCCAAGCGTTAGGCAAGATGACTCGTTATCCGAATCAGGGGCCCGCTCTTTGCAGCGGGCCTTTGCTTATGTGCCTAGTTTATCTGTCTGGCATCCATTAAAGTGCTATCGATAACAACCTGACCACCTTTACTGGGGCCATTGTCCCGGTATATGTCTAGATAACGCTTATGTCACTGCATATCGTCATACTCGCCGCAGGCCAGGGTACGCGCATGAAGTCGCGTCTGCCTAAAGTGCTGCAACCGCTGGGTGATCGCCCCTTGCTCACACATGTGGTTGAGACGGCCCTGTCGCTTGATCCCGATCGCGTGCACGTTGTGTATGGGCACGGTGGTGATGTGGTCCAGGATCGCCTCGGCTACCTGGATGTGAACTGGGTCGAGCAGGCTGAGCAGAAGGGCACCGGGCACGCTGTACAACAGGCGATGCCGGACATACCGGACGAGGCGCAGGTACTGGTTCTCTACGGGGATGTACCCCTGACCTCGCTGGAAACACTCCGAAAGCTCGTTAATGAGGCATCAGGCAGGGCAGTGTCTTTGCTTACCATGGTACTGAATGATCCCACCGGCTATGGCCGTATTGTGCGTGACGAGTCGGCCGCTATTATCGGCATCGTCGAACAGAAGGATGCGACGCCTTCCCAACAAGCCATACGTGAGGTCAATACGGGCCTGCTGACCTGCCCGGCGGCCCGCTTGCGCGAGTGGCTGGCCGGCCTCGATAACGATAACGCACAAGGCGAGTACTACCTGACCGATATCGTGGCACGCAGCGCACACGATGATGTACCGGTGGTCTCCGTGGTGGCCAGCGATATCTGGGAAGCCGCTGGCGTGAATGATAAACGCCAGCTGGCAGAACTGGAGCGTATCTACCAGCAGCGCCAAGCGGAACGATTAATGCGCGATGGCCTGACGCTCAGGGACCCGGCACGCTTTGACCTGCGCGGTAGCCTCGTATTCGGCAAAGATGTCACCATTGATGTGAATGTACTTGTCGAGGGCCAGGTTGAACTGGCCGATGGCGTGACCATTGGCCCTAACTGTGTGCTGCGTAACTGTCGTATTGGCGCTGACAGCCAGGTACTGGAAAACTCGGTAATCGAGCACAGTATTGTGGGTGCCCAATGTCATATTGGTCCCTTTGCACGCTTGCGCCCTGATACAGAACTGGCGGATAAGGCCAAGATTGGTAATTTTGTCGAGACCAAGAAGACCAGAGTTGGGCCGGGCAGCAAGATCAACCATCTGAGCTATGTCGGGGATTCAACCATCGGCGCGGACGTAAACATCGGCGCTGGCGTAATCACCTGCAACTATGATGGTGCCCACAAGCATCAGACCGAGATAGGTGATCGCGTATTCGTCGGTTCAGATGTGCAACTCGTTGCACCCGTCAAAATTGAGGCGGATGCTACTATCGGTGCCGGGTCGACTATTACCAAGGATGTCGCAACCGGTACGCTTGCGGTAAGTCGCTCGCGCCAGACCAGCATCGCAGACTGGAAGCGCCCTTCCAAGGATAAGCAAGGATAATTAGCAATGTGCGGAATTGTTGCTGCCGTCGCCGCGCGTGACGTTACACCGATATTGCTCGAGGGTCTGCGCAGGCTTGAGTACCGTGGCTATGATTCAGCCGGGGTGGCGCTGTTATCCGAAGATGGCATTCAACGCCGCCGCCGTATGGGCAAGGTGGCAGAACTTGAGCAGGCCATAGCAGACCAGCCCGTCAGTGGCGGTCTGGGGATCGCACATACCCGCTGGGCAACGCATGGTGTACCCAGTGAGAACAACGCCCATCCCCATGTCTCGGGAGATGCCATTGCCATTGTGCACAATGGCATTATCGAGAACCATGCCGAACTCAGGGAGGCGCTGGAGGCGAAGGGGTATGTGTTTACCTCGGAAACGGATACAGAGGTTGTAGCGCACCTGATTTACGACCAGCTCAAACAGGGTATGGACGTTCTCGAAGCGGTTCAGGCTGCCATGCGCAAGCTGGAAGGGGCCTACGCATTGGTGGTCATGTCCCGTGATGACAACAGCCGCCTGATTGCTGCCCGCATGGGCTGTCCGGTCGTGCTCGGCATTGGCAACAATGAATCCTACGTGGCATCGGACGTGCAGGCCTTGCTGACCGAAACACGGCAGTTTCAGTTCCTGGAAGATGGTGATGTGGCCGAGTTATCGCTGGAGGCAATACGCATCTTTGATAGCCAGGGCCAGCAGGTCGAGCGTGCCATCAGTGAATCCCATTTATCAGCCGATGCGGTGGATAAGGGGGAATATGCGCACTACATGCTCAAGGAAATGTTTGAGCAGCCACGGGCGCTGGCGGATACCCTGAGCGAACGCATAGCCCATGACCATGTGCTGGAGGCGATATTTGGCCCCGGCGCGCATGACATATTCAGCCAGGTGCGTGGCGTTCATATCATCGCCTGCGGTACGAGTTTTCACGCCGGGCTGGTCGCTCAATACTATATAGAGCAGGGGGCCGGCTTAACTTGCCGCGTGGAAGTGGCTAGTGAGTATCGCTACCGCAACCCTGTGGTGCCCAAGGGCACCCTGTTCATTGCCATTTCGCAGTCAGGTGAAACGGCGGATACCCTGGCGGCACTACGTTACGCACAACAGTCCGGCTATTTGGCTACAGCCGCGATTTGTAATGTGCCGGAATCCTCGCTGGTGCGGGAATCCGACATCAGCCTGATGACCCGGGCAGGCCCCGAGATCGGTGTTGCTTCGACCAAGGCCTTTACCACCCAGCTCGCTGCCCTGGCCCTGCTGGGACTGGTGTTGGCGCGTCATAACGGCATGGAGGCCGGAGCCGAAAACCGTTATGTACGCCAACTGTTGCAGGTGCCGGCGATGGTCGAGCGTACCCTCCAGCTTGAGCCACAGATCAAGGAATGGGCCAAGCAGTTCGCGGATAAGCACCACGCTCTATTCCTTGGCCGTGGGCCGACTTATCCGGTGGCGATGGAAGGGGCACTCAAGTTGAAGGAAATTTCCTATATCCATGCAGAGGCTTATGCAGCGGGCGAACTCAAGCATGGACCGCTTGCCCTTGTTGATGCTGACATGCCGGTGGTGGCCGTTGCGCCGAACAACGACCTGGTAGAGAAGCTGAAATCCAACCTGGAAGAGGTGCGTGCCCGTGGTGGCAAGCTATTCATTTTTGCTGATCCCAATACCGGTATAGAGTCCTCTGATGGCGTGGAAGTGATGACCATGCCTGATCACATCGAGGCGTTTCAGGCACCACTGGTATATACGGTGCCATTGCAGTTGTTGTCTTATCATGTGGCGTTGCTCAAGGGTACAGACGTAGACCAGCCGCGTAACCTGGCCAAGTCTGTGACCGTCGAATAATTATCTAGCTTTCGGATATCTTCAGGTATGACTAAAAGAATTGCTGTAATCGGAGCTGGCGCCTGGGGTAAAAACCTGGTGCGCAACTTCCATGACCTGGGTGCGCTGGCGGCAGTTATGGACCCCGATGCGGCGACACGTGAGTTCAATGCCAGTGAGTATGGCGTTGCCACGACCGATGATTACCAAAGCATTCTGGACAACCCGGACATTGATGGCGTTGCTATTGCGACACCCGTGCCGATGCACCATGACATGGGTATTCGCGCACTGAGTGCAGGCAAGGATGTCTATATCGAAAAACCTATCACCCATACTGCCGCAGAGTGTGAGGAACTGGTGCAGGTGGCGGACGCTAACGCCCGCATCCTGATGGCCGGCCACCTGTTGATGTATCAACCAGCAACAACCTGGATCAAGGACAAGATTGAGTCAGGTGATCTGGGAGATTTATATGGTGTGCACCTTGAGCGCCTGACTCTCGGGCGAGTGCGCGCTGTAGAAAGTGTGCTTTGGGATCTGAGTGTGCACGACATTGCCGTGATCCTGTTTCTGGCGGGCGGGCAGAAGCCCAGTGCGATTCGGGCTGCGGGACATCGAATACTGCGTAAGGATCTGGAAGATGACGTCTATGTGCACTTCGACTTTCCGGACGGCACACGCGCCGATCTGCACACCTCCTGGCTATGGCCGGAAATGCAACGCCGCATGATTGTGCGAGGCTCCAAGGGCATGCTGATCTACAACGAGGTTGCCCAGACTATTACGCTACACCGCAAATCCATAGCTGCTGATCTGTCAAATGTCGATGAGGGCAGTGAGGTGGTATACGAGGGGCATGGTCAGCCATTACGACTTGAACTGGAGCACTTCCTGGAACGTATGGAAGACCGTCAGCCGCCGCGTTCCGATGGCCACAGCGCCCTTGAGGTCATGCGAGTGCTGGAAAGCGTGTCCCGCATACTTGCAGAGCGCTAGTCCTCGAAAACAGCCGTCACCGGAATATGATCCGAGCGCTGTTGCCCGTAGCGCGCTCTCACGTCACCGTTGCAGTCGGTACAGCTTTTGGTGAGTGCCGCTGTTGTCAGGACATGGTCAATGCGCAGACCCAGATTCTTGTGAAATGAGCCGCCGCGGTAATCCCACCAGGTAAACCGGGCCTTGTCCTTTCGTTCACCAAAAAGCGTCCAGCTATCGGTCAGCCCCAGGCCCAGCAGTGCCTGAAAACGTTCCCGCTCCGGTGGCGAGCAGAAGATATTGCCTTCCCACTTGTCCGGGTTATGGCTGTCTTCGGGGCGAGGCACGATGTTGAAGTCGCCCAGCACCACCAGTTTCTCGTGCCGTTTCAACTCGTCGGCCACATACGCATGCAGCGCATCCAGCCAACCCAGTTTGTAGCTGTACTTGTCGGAGTCCAATGCCTGCCCGTTGGGGACATAGCAGCAAATCAATCTGACTCCATGAACCGTTGCCGCAATGACACGCTTTTGCTCATCCCTGTAGTTGGGTATGTCGCACTTAATATCGTCAACTGCATGCGGGCTGATAATGGCGACCCCGTTATAGGTTTTCTGGCCATTGAAGGCGACCGAATAACCGGCTTCTTCGATAGCTTCGCGGGGGAAATTCTCATCGGTCAGTTTGGTTTCCTGTAAGGCCAGTGCATCAACCGGATTGGCTTGGAGCCATTCCAGCACATGTGGCAGTCGTACCTTGAGGGAGTTCACGTTCCAGGTGGTGATTTTCATTTGCTTGTCAGTGGTTAGCCAAAAGAGAAACTCTCCTGCTCCGGTTGCGGTGGGAGAGGTGGTCCGCAGAGCGCATAGCGAGCGAGCACCTCGTAACGGGCCGGCCTCTCATTTAAAACGCTGCGGATGAGAACAAATTCGGATACGGCCCATTCAATCGGTTCGATAACCTGTGAGGGTAACTTCCTGTTCGCATTGCGTATTATCGTTAGATGGGGCTTAAACCGTGGCTGGCGAACGCGTGGCAAATGGGCCATCTTCTTGCGTATGGTCTCTTCCAGCTGCGCCAGCTCATTAGGCGTGTCGCGTGGCCCCAGCCAAACAGGAATTTGCGGATTGTTAAAGCTGCCAGCGCAGTCGAGCTTAAGGTTAAACGGGGCTGATCTGAGCTCGTTGGCTGATCTCATGGCAGCTGATTCAACATCCTCGGTGACTTCATCCCCCAGAAAATAGAGGGTTATGTGGTAGCGTGCCGGATTAATCAGTCGGCCACCCAGATCCTGCGTCGTTCTTAATGATTGCGCGACCTGTGCAATGGCAGGACCGATGGTCCTGGGTGGTGTCAGGGCAAAGAACAGACGGTTATGGATGGTCACAGTCGTTCAGGCGGCAT
>JBFKKS010000083.1:0-9737 GCA_041630955.1 Nevskiales bacterium | reverse complement strand
TGGGCTACGGGAAACTGGACAAGATACCCACGGCCTACGCCCTCACCTATATGAGCCTGGGCACCTTCAAGGACCTGGGCATGTTCGCTGCGAATCTGCCATTGCGCTGCTGGCCAAGGCGTTTCACCAAGGGTTACGGACGCCTGTTCGAGCGCCTGGCTGCTGAGGTGGACGTACTCACCGGAGTCAACATTACTGCAATCGAGCGGGATGGTAAGGAAGTCAGGGTGGAGTACCAGCTTCTGGAACAGCAGCTGGAAGGCGATACAACAAGCCATGAAGAGGCGTTTTATGACTACCTGGTCCTGGCCTGTCCACAGGTGCCGAAGGTGTTGGATGCGCTGAACATGACGCCACCCTACCCGGAAAAGCTGTTTAAAAAAGTCGAATACAACCCCTTCTTTGTGACGACCTACAAGGCACCCGGTACGCAGGAAATCGCCGCCGTGACCTTCTCGATGCCGATTCCTGAGCTGGGCCGGCCCTACGTGGTTACCCGGCAGTATCCTGAAAATGACTCTATTTCTGTGTACACACGGGGAGACAGGGAAGGGAAGATCACGCGCGAGCACGTGATGAAAGAAAACAGCATCTTTCTGGACGAGATACACGCGAAGAACCCGCAGGAGCATGATTTCTCCTGCGATGACTGGGCCTACTTTCCGCATGTGTCTGCGGATGAGATGGATAAGGGTTTCTATCATCATCTGGAGGCCCTGCAGGGTGAAGACCGAACCTTTTACTGTGGCGGCCTGCTGGGCTTTGAACTGGTGGAGTGCATCGCAGAACACGCCCACTACCTGGTGCAAACCCATTTTGTCGGGAAGAAATAATCATGGCTAACAAGAAACAACCCAGAATCGCAATCATCGGGGCGGGCCCGGCCGGTATGAGCGCCGCCTGGTTCCTGAAGCAGAATGGCTACCGTCACGTGCGTGTCTTCGAGAAGCTGGATCGGGTCGGCGGCAAGTGCTGGACGTTTGACTACGAGGGCCGGCAGTACGACATGGCGGCGCATGAAATGCTGGCTGGCTACGGCGATGTCATGGACATTGCCAAGGCACTGAATGTGCCCACCACGGGATACCAGAATGTGCTCGTGTATGACCGTGGCAGCCAGCGCTATATGGATATGCTTGAAGCCACCCAGTCGGGCGGTTACGGCAAGTTGCAGGTGGTCTGGGCATCGCTTCGATACACCTGGATGTTGCTCACCCGCTATTGCCGCTTCTCCAAGCCGGGCTCGGGCTTTGCCAACACACCGCCAGAACTGCTGCAGCCGCTCTCCAGCTGGCTCAAGGAACAGCGCCTGGAGGCATTGACCGAAACCGTTCTGTTCGTAATGAAGGTACAGGGCTTCGGCCGGCTGGATCAGATCCCGGCCGCCTATTTCGTCAAATTCCAGGGCCTGCGCAACTGGCTATCCAACGTCCTCCATGTGGCGGGCCTCATTCAAAGCTGGCCCAAGGTCTTCAAGCACGGTTTCCAGTCACTGTGGGATGCGGTGGCCAGGGAAGTGGACGTGCAACTGAACTGTGAGATCACGGCCGTCAAACGAGCGCCCGCAGAGGGCGGCAATATCATCGAGGTTGGCATCGAGTACAAGGATGCCAACGGAAAAAAGCAAAAGGAGCAGTTTGACCAGGTCATACTGGCTTGTCCGCTGGACCTTCAAACCATGGATGCCATCGGGCTGGACACCAGCGAGCAGGAAACGCAGTTGCTGGAAAAGGTGCGCTACGTACACTTCGTGACCACCGCCTGCCGCGTCGAAGGCGTGCCGGCCGGTGTGGTTGGTACGATCCCGCTGCCGCCGATGCTGGACTACACCGGCTACATCAAGATTTTTGATGACAGCGACATGACGATCTTCTTCAACCTGGTGCCAGAGGAAAAATTCTCACCCGCCAAAGTACTGTCACATACCCGCAAGCAGGTGGCCGAACTGCCTGACTACAAGGGCAAACCAGCGAAGTTCGTGGAGGACTTTATGAAGCCCCATGGCTGGCGTTATTTCCCGCACGTGTCCCTGAGTGACTTCAGCGCTGGCTTCTATGATCGCCTGGAATCATTGCAGGGCTATAGACAGACCTTTTACAACACATCGCTGTTGGCTTTCGAGACGGTTGGCAACACCGTGGCGTATTCTCGTGGGCTGGTCGATCGCTACTTCCCGCCGCGACGCTAGTGATGAATACCCGAGGTGCCCTGGTACGAGTAGCCCAGCCTGTCGCGCAACGCGTTGAGTTCGCCGATATGCCAGTAAGCATGGGCCGAAATAAACAGCCAGGCGTCGCCACGGGTTTTAACCTTCTTTGGAAAGAAGCCCTTTTTCACGCAGCGATTCAGATGCAACAGGTCAAATTTCAGGGCGCTGTAAAGTCGCTGGCGGGTTTCCTGAAAGCCAGCCGTGACGCCGGCGCGGCCCACCGAGTTTTCCGGCGTCAGCTTTCCGGGGCTGGTATCGGGCCAGTAGGTATCCTGCCACGTCTTCGGCAGTTCATAGGGAACGCCGTTCAGATGATGCAGAAACCAGTCCTCGACCGCAGCATAATGGCCCAGCACCCAGTCAAAGGAAATTTTGGAGATGGTGTCCTTGTCCCTGTCGCCGCCATTGGCCACCAGCGGCGTCATCCAGTCCTCGTCCTTGATGTCAGACACCGCTTTGAGAATGGTTTGCTCGCTCACCAGGAGCAGTTTGTAAGCGCTTATTTGTATCATTCCCCATGACCCCCTTTATGTCACACAATTTTGCCGGTCACGCTACTGTATCTCGCATAAGAAAGCGAGTGTATGGCTGGGCCTGGCTCGCGGTTCTGTTTACAGCACCGGCCCTCGGTTCACCGCTGGAACTGACGGGGGAAGGCGACAAGCCGCAGCGCATCGCCTTTGATTACCTGATCGATGAGAGTGCTTCCGCCACGCTTGAACAGATTCAGCAGCAACCAGCAGAAGCCTTTCGCAGGAGCGGCCCAAACGGTGTAACCCTGGCATTCATCAAGTCGGCGGTCTGGCTTCGGTTTGATGTCATCAACCGTGGCCCGCCCGATATGACCTGGCTGTTGCAGGTGATGGATCCGCTGCTGGACGATATTCGTATCTACCAGCAGGGTACGGCGGGCAACTGGACCGAGTACCAGCTCGGTGACCATAGCACTGAGGCCAGGCAGGTCGATTCGATCAATCCGGTTGTTCCGATAACGCTGGCGCGTGATCAACCGACCAGGTTTTACATTCGCGTAAAGAGCAAGAGCAGCATGCTGATTAATGTGCGTCTGCTCACCTCCAGCCAATACTACAACTACACCACTGCCAGTTATCTCGGTTACGGCGCCATGTTCGGGGTGGTTGCGGCGATGTGCCTGTATAACCTGTTCCTGTTCTTTTCCCTGCGCGACTGGAACTACCTGCTGTACGTGGTTTCCATTGGCACGACAGCACTGTTTCTCGCCAGTCTCAGCGGCCATGCACCACGCTGGCTGTGGCCTGAATATCGAGCCTGGTCGGAAGAAATATTTCAGATTATCGTGGCCGTTGTGCTGGTGGCTGGCCTCTTGTTCGCGGATCGTTTTCTGGAGGCCAAGAAGTACGCGCCACGACTGCACCAGGTGATCCTGGTGCTGATCGGCCTTTCTATCCTGACAGCACCCCTGTCTTACCTGACCGGTTTCCAGGTATCTGTGCATTTGACCGGTGCCGTCTCGGCCACGTCCGGCATGGTGGGCCTGCTGACAGCGGCAGTGTGCCTGATGAATGGCCAACGTTCAGCGCGCTACTATCTCATTGCCTGGGCTGGCTACTGTATTGGCACGGTGTTCACTGCGGCACGGCAGCATGGTTTGGCGGGTAACGATTTCATTGCCGTGCATGGCATGGAGATGGGCGCCGTAATGGAAACGGTGTTGATTTCATTTGCCCTGTCGGACCGCTACAACCAGTTGCGTCAGGCCAAGGAAGATGCCCAGCGCGAAGTCGCTGAAAGCCTGCGCCGCATGGACAGGCTCAAGGATGAATTTCTGGCCAACACCTCGCATGAACTGCGCACACCCTTGCAGGGGATTATTGGCCTGGCCGAATCCATGCTCGATGGGGCTGCGGGCAAGGTCAACGAGGCAGCGGCGAAGAACCTGGGCATGATAGTCAGCAGCGGCCAGCGGCTGGCCAACCTGGTGAGCGACATCCTGGATTTCTCCAAGATGAAGAATCACGAACTGACCCTGCGCAAGCAGCCGGTCGATCTGCATGTGGCGGTGGACGTGGTCATGCGCCTGAGTGCGCCGCTGGCGCAGGTCAAATCACTTGAACTGATCAATGAAATTGATCACAGCGTGCCACCGGTGCTGGCAGATGAGGATCGCCTGCAGCAGATACTGCACAACCTGATCGGCAATGCCATCAAGTTCACGGATGCCGGCAGTGTGCGGGTCAAGGCAGTCGAAGAAGACGACAAGGTTCGCATCCAGATTATCGATACCGGGCCGGGTATCGATCCCATGGATCATGAACGGATTTTTGAATCCTTCGAACAGGTCGAGGAATCGGCCACCCGCTCGCATGGTGGCACAGGCCTCGGGCTGGCCGTGACCCGTAACCTGGTCGCACTACACGGTAGCAAGGTTGATGTCGATTCCAGTCTCGGCAACGGTTCTACATTCAGTTTCACGCTGCCGCGCGCCGAAGCCGACCAGTCTGTGGATGCACCGCCGGTGCTGACTGAAGATCAGGCCAGTGGCCTGCAGGCGATGCAATCGTCGGGGCAGGACAGCGCCGTTGGTGACGCGCTGGCCTTTACCGAGGCGCTGGCATCATCGGCCGAGCTGTTACCGGAGCGCAAGAGTAATGGTGATCGAATGCGCATCCTGGTGGTGGACGATGAACCCGTGAACCAGCAGGTCATGCAGAATCACCTGGTGGTCGAGGACTACGAGGTGGTGCAGGCCGAGAACGGTATGCGTGCGCTGGAATTGCTGCGCGAGGGCGAGCAGTTTGACCTGATACTGCTGGACGTGATGATGCCCATGCTGTCGGGCTTTGAGGTGTGTCGGGAAATTCGCAAGACACACCTGCCCACACAGTTGCCGATCGTGATGGTTACGGCACGCACGCAGACTCAAGACCTGCAGTTTGGGTTGCAGGTGGGTGCCAACGACTACATCACCAAGCCAGTGGCCAAGGAAGAACTGCTGGCACGCATCAAGACGCACCTTAATCTCTTGCGGATCAACTCGGCTTATTCGCATTACGTGCCACATGAATTCATGCGTTACCTGCGTAAAGACAGCATCATGGATGTGCGGCTGGGAGATAACGTGGAAATGGAAGCGGCCGTGTTGGTCTCCGACATTCGCAGCTTTACCACGCTGTCCGAAACCATGACCCCGGACCAAAATTTCGCCTTCATCAATAGCTATTTCTCAGTGGCGGGGCCGCCGATTCGCCGCAATGGCGGCTTTGTCGACCACTACGTGGGCGACGGTATCATGGCGGTCTTTCCTGGCGGGGCCGAGGATGCACTCAAAGCAGCACGTGAAACCATGGAAGGGCTCAAGGACTTTAACGTGGCTCGAGATCGTGAGGGGCGGGAACCGATCCGCATTGGAGTCGGTCTGCATTGCGGGCAGTTAAGGCTCGGTATCGTGGGCGAAGAAGAGCGCCGCCAGGGCGATATCTTTGCCGATACCGTCAATGTGGCCTCCCGAATTGAAAGCGTGACCAAGACCTATGGCAGTTCGTTGATCGTCAGCGAGGCGTTTCTGTCAGGGTTGTCAGATCCGGATGCCCAGTTGCCGCAAAGGCGCGGCCTGGGCGGTGTGAAGGTCAAGGGGCGAGCCGGGGCTGTCATCCTGCATGAGGCTTTTGAATTCGACCCGCCCGATCTGGCTGCCCACAAGCAGAAAACGCGAGACGCCTTTGAGCAGGCACAACAGCATTTCCATGCGGCCCGTTATTCCGAGACCGTGGCCTTGCTGGAGCCGATTATTGAAGCCCATGCGGGAGATGCGGCGGCACGCTACCTGCAACAGCAGGCCGAGGCCGGCTTGAGGGGATTGCTGGCAGGCTAGACGTCAGGCTGCCCCGGCGGCTGTTGCCAGGTATCAACTGTCCCGAAACAAAGGGTTATAGTGAGCGGCATGCGCATCGCCAACTACCCATTACTTGCAGTCCTGCCTGCCTTACTGCTGTGGACAGGGATTTGCCTGGCATCAGATGAGGAAGCCGCCGAGAAGGAAAGGATTTCCCGCATTGCCCAGGAAACCCTCGTTGAAGTGCAGGCGCGGGTAAAAGCTGCCAACAAGATGGACTACGAGGAACGTGAAGCGGCGCTCGACAAGCTGCTGTTTGAAGTGGTGGCGCCGCTCATCCATAACGTCAACACCATGGCAGAGTTCTTTGGTGAACACTGGGCGGAGATACAACGCCTGGGCCTGCAGGAAAGGGCCAGCGAAGCAGCCCTGACCTTGCTCAAGGACAATTACATGTTCGTCATTGAGCGCTCAGACCGCGCCAAGGTGGAATTGCGGCGGGTGGTCCTGGATAGCCCGGAAGAAGCTTCGGCGCTTTTTCGAGTACACCTGCGTAAACGTATTCCGGTCGAGGTGGAACTGCGATCCAATGACAAAAAGCAGTGGCGTATCCACGACCTGATCATGCTGCGACGGTCCATTCGCAGCGAGGTGAGCGAGGCGATCCGCAGGGATATCCAGGAAAAGGGTCCCCAGGGCGCCTTTGACGCGATTCTTAACGAGGAATAGCGGTTAAGCGAATGTGCCCAAAAGCCTAGCTGTCGTTTGATTCCCAGCTCAGGTGTGGGCGTGCCAGGTATTCGTGTGACTGCATTTCCTGCAGGCGGCTGACGGTGCGTTGAAACTCGAAGCCGAGTTTCTTGCCACTGTACAAGCCCTCCAGCGGTACCGCTGCGGAAAGGATCAGCTTCACGTTATGGTCGTAGAACTCGTCGACCAGCGTAATGAAACGGCGTGCCTCGTTCTCCAGTTCCCAGTTGAGTTCGGGTACTCGCGACAGCAACACGGTTTGATAACAGCGCGCCAGTTCGGTGTAGTCGGCCGCACCGCGTGGACCCTTGCACAGGGCATCAAAGTTGAACCAGGCCACGCCATCAGCCAGACGCCGAGCGGCTATATCGCGACCGTTCAGTGCCAGCGTGGTATCGGCTTCGCCGACGTTGGGTGCGATATCGCTGAAGTAATTCTGCAGTTGCTGCTCGGCGCAATCATCCAGCGGGTGGTGATAGATCTCGGCCTGCTGCAACACGCGCAGGCGATAGTCCGCGCCGCCATCTACTTCCAGCACCGTGCAATTTTGCTGCAGGCGTTCAATGGCCGGCATGAAGCGTTCGCGTTGCAGGCCGTTTTTGTACAGGTCAGCCGGCGGAATGTTGGAAGTGGCAACCAGCGTGATGCCGTGGCTGAACAGGCACTCTGTGAGGCGGCCGAGGATCATGGCGTCGGCGATATCGGCCACGAAGAACTCATCAAAGCACAGTACTCGCGTCTCGCTGGCGATCTCGGCAGCGATCTTCACCAGCGGGTCTTGCTCATTCTGGTAGTGCTTGCGCCGTTCGTGCACGTCCTGCATGAAGCGGTGGAAATGCGTGCGCCGCTTGCGCGAAAACGGCAAGGCCTCGTAGAAGCAGTCCATCAGGTAAGTCTTGCCACGCCCGACACCGCCCCAGAAGTACAGGCCTTTCACCGGCGGCCATTGCATTGCACCGCGGGCACGCAGCCCGAGGCGACGCGTGGGTTTGCGGTGAATCAGCTGTTCGTAAACGGCCTGCAACTGTTCCACCGCCCGTGCTTGTGCCGCATCGCGCTCAAAGCCCGCCTGCTTGAGGTCAGCGGCATAGCGATCTTGTGGTGACAGGGCGATGGAGTCGGCCATGGACAAGGATTTCGGTTGGCGGATCGGGTTACCGGTTACGCGGCGTTAGGGCGTTATTATACGCAGGGCATTTCATTCGCAGCCCCCACAGCTACCGAGCCAAGGCTGGCATGACACAAGACGAGCAAAGCAGCGCCATCATTCGAGAATCTCAGGGCCGTATTGAGGCCTTCACCGATGCCCTGTGGGCGGAACGTGGCCTGTCGTCGCATACCCTCAATGCCTACCGCTCCGACCTGCAGGGCCTGGCGCAGTGGCTGGCAGCCAGGGGTCGCAAGCTCATGCAGGCCGAACGTGGTGACCTGCTTGAATACATCGCCTCGCGAGCCAGCCAGGGCGTGTCGGCGCGTACCTCGGCACGCCAGCTATCCAGCCTGCGACGTTTCTTTCGCTACTGGGTGCGCAGCGGCGCGCTTCAGCAGGACCCCACCACCGATATTCCCAGTCCGCGCATGGGCCGGCCGCTGCCGCACAGCATCAGCGAGGCGCAGATCGAGGCCCTGCTCGCGGCGCCGGACACCAAGACGGCGCTGGGCATGCGGGACCGCAGCATGCTGGAACTCATGTATGCCACCGGCTTGCGAGTGTCCGAGCTGGTCACGCTCACCGTTCACCAGCTAAGCCAGCAACAGGGTGTGCTGCGCGTGGTGGGCAAGGGCGGCAAGGAGCGCCTGGTGCCGGTCGGCGAAGAGGCCCTGCACTGGCTGCAACGCTATCTGAATGAGGCCCGGCCCGATCTGCTCAATGGCCGCCTCTCGGATTACCTGTTTCCCAGCCGCAAGTCCGAGCGTATGACACGCCAGAACTTTTGGCATATCATCCGCCGCTATGCCCAAGCGGCAAGGATTCCCGGTGATTTGTCACCGCATGGCCTGCGCCATGCCTTTGCAACCCATCTGCTGAATCATGGCGCCGACCTGCGAGTGGTGCAGTTGTTGCTCGGGCATAGTGATTTATCGACCACGCAGATTTACACCCACGTGGCCCGGGCGCGACTCAAATCCCTGCACGGGCAGCACCACCCACGCGGGTAATCAGGCTTGTCGAACCATCATTCAGATTGTGAGTCATACACTCATAGTTATTCAGGAATATAAACGTGCAAAAATTACTATTATCGCTTGGGTTCATTGGCTTACTGGGCCTGGCGAGTGTCGGCTGCTCACCCACGGACAACCAGTCCACCACGATTACCAACGACAAAACCACCGCGGCGCCAGCTACGATTTCTGCCGAGGATGATGCCGAAATCCGCGCCAAGCTCAGCGCGGCACTGGATGGTATTGAGGCCGATGACCTGCGTGCCTCACCCATCGCCGGTATCTACGAGATCAGCAAGGGCTCTTCGATTGGCTATATCTCAGCCGACGGCCGTTACCTGATTGAAGGCGATCTGCTGGACCTGGAAAACGAAATCAACCTCACCGAAGAGCGCCGCAATGACTGGCGTCAGTTGCGCGTGGCCCAGATTCCGGAAGACAAGATGATCATCTTCGCACCGGAAGAATACAGCCACACCGTGACCATATTTACCGATGTGGATTGCGGTTACTGCCGCAAGCTGCATGCCCAGATCGCCGAATACATGGAAGAAGGCATTCGTGTTCGCTACGTGTTCTACCCGCTGCGCGGCAAGAACGCGGTTTCATTCAAGAAGGCTGAGGCCGTGTGGTGTTCAAAAGATAAGCTGGCCGCCATGACCCAGGCCAAGCAGGGCAAGGAAGTAAAGGCCGAGGCCTGCGAAACGCCGGTTGCCATGCACCTGCAAGCCGGTATGGAACTGGGCATTCGCGGTACGCCGGGCATCATCACCGAAAAGGGTGAAATGCTGCCTGGCT
>JBFKKS010000082.1:0-9933 GCA_041630955.1 Nevskiales bacterium | reverse complement strand
CGAGAACATTCAGACGGCCGCGATGGGCCATGCCTATGACCACCTCTTCCGTCTTGTGGCCACAAGCCTGGTCAATGACCTTCGTTAGCAGGGGTATGAGGCTATCTCCACCCTCCAGGGAGAAGCGCTTTTGTCCGACGTAGCGTGTGTGCAGGTAACGTTCGATACCCTCGGCTGCAGTCAGCTGCTTGAGGATTTCTATTTTTTCTTCATTAGTAAGCCGTTCCTGGAAGGCACTTCCTTCCATGCGGTGCTGTACCCATCTTTTTTGGCGCGTATCCGTGATGTACATGTATTCGGCGCCAATGCTGCCGGTGTAAACATGTTTGAGAAGCTTCTCAATGTCACGCAGCTTCATGGTGGGTTCAGCAGCGAGAGAGCCGGTATTGAAGACCTTATCCATGTCCATTTCACCGAGCCCATGAAAGCCCGGATCGAGGTCTGGCACATCAGGCTTCTCAGCGATGCCCAGCGGATCCAGGTTGGCAGCCTGATGACCGCGCACTCGATAGTAGTTGATAAGCCTTAATACACCCGCTTGCTTCGAGGCAGACTCCTGGTCGAGCCCGCCTCCAGCCATCTTTACGCGTCGCCCTACACCCTTATCGACGAAGGATGAGCGAATCGGCCCGTGCGCTACGTCGTGACCACTGCCACTACCATTCAGGCCCTTAAAATACTCGCGCCAATCTGGTGAAACGGAATCAGGGTTCTTGAGGTAGTCCTCGTAGAATTCCTCAATAAATCCTGCATTCGCACCAAATAAGGCCGAGCTTGCACGTAAACGATCAATCAGCTTGTCAGACATTCCCCGCCTGTCCCATGAAGTAAAAAAGCACTTCAGTTATTGATGGTAGGTTCCCAGCACAGAGTGTACTTAACACGTTCCGTATTGTCCTGTACTGGCTGAATAAAATACTTGGCTGAACATAGGATATGTTGTATTCACGATGCGACGGATGTGGCCCAGCTATCCGTCAGTTCCTTGAGATAATTCCTGAATTCCACGGCAAACTCCTCATGCTCTAGACCGAGTTCAATATTGGCCTGTAGATAACCCAACTTGCTGCCGCAATCATAGCGTTTTCCTGCGAAGGGATAGGCCAATATGGTCTGCGTTTCCAGTGATCTCGCAATAGCATCAGTTAACTGGATTTCATTACCGCTGCCAGTTCCCTGATCCTCAAGTATGTCGAGAATATGTGGGGTGAGAATATAACGCCCTACCACTGCAAGATTAGAGGGCGCTTCTTCTGGCGTCGGTTTTTCAACAATTCTTGTTATTTCACCCAGACCGGCTGGTCCGCCTACCAGTGGCTTGATTTCTACAATGCCATATTTAGAGACATCTTCTCGCGGTACAGGTTGGACAGCTATCACGCTGGTACCGTATTGCTGGTAGATGTCCCTCATCTGTGCCATACAGGAACTCGAATCACCGTTAATCAAGTCATCTGCGAGGATAACGCTGAAATCCTGGTCACCGATTGCCGCGCGTGCACAGGAAACCGCATGCCCAAGGCCTAGAGCTTCGGACTGACGGATGTAGACACAGGTCACCCCAGACGGAACGATCTCACGCACAATGCGTAGCATGTCGTCCTTGCCCCGCTCCTCCAGTACAGCTTCCAGTTCGTAGGCTTTATCAAAGTGGTCAAGAATCGCATTCTTGCTGCGCCCTGTGATGAAGATAAGTTCTTCCGCCCCCGCACTTAATGCTTCCTCGACGGCATATTGTATGAGCGGCTTATCCACCACCGGCAGCATTTCCTTTGGGCTGGCCTTGGTAGCGGGCAGAAAGCGTGTACCCAGGCCTGCAACGGGGAAAACCGCCTTTCTGATGCGCATGCTTAGACGCTTACCTGCCCGAGCATATGAACCTTGCTCTCTTTTTTATCAAATAGCGCAAACTGAATCTTGCCCTCAGATGTCTTGTACTTGAATTGAACGGTGGCCGGCAGCAGAACCGGCTGCCGGAAACTGACTTCAATCGTGTACTTACCATCCGGGGCAGCATGATCAAGTGCTGCTGCTGCATGCGCCAAAGACCACATGCCATGCGCAATTGCACGCGGAAACCCAAAAAGCTTGGCGGGGTATTTGCCCAGATGTATCGGGTTGATATCGCCGGCGATAACGCCGTAACGGCGTCCAATGTTGGCTGGTACGTTCCATTGAACATTGCGGTCGTAGTCAATGACCTCATCCTGCTGTTTGGGCGGCCGTTTAACACCCTTGCGTTTCATGCGTGACAAAATTGTAGTCACTTCTTCCCATACGAGTTCACTGCCCACGTAAACCTCGCTCACAAGGTCGAACTCAACTCCGTTGTGCAGCTCCCTGTGGCCTTCTACAACAACACGTACATCCAGCGACTCCATGACACCTATGCGACGGTGCTGGGTGATGGAATTACGCACATGTACTAGCCCCATGACCGGTAATGGAAAAACCTTTTGTGTAAGCATTTCAAGGTGCATTGAGGCAGCCAGCACATGAGGATAGGTGATCGGCAGGTTATCCGGGTCAGTAAACCCACAGACCGCGTTGTACTTTGTCAGATTATTGCGATCCGGCGTAACCGATGGCATGCGCGCCTCGATCCGGGGAATGCTCTGTCCTTGTTTGAGGCCAGCGCCACGTGCAGCCACTGCCTTGAGATAAGCGCCCACAATGTTGGGTGGCTTGCCAAAGTTTAGTTGTACTGTTTCTGTCATTGTTCCATCTTCCAGACAAATATACTGGCCCAGTATCTATAGGCCCAAATTGTTTCTAGGATACCCGTTCACCCTCGATCTAGACAGCCACCCTGTTACTTAGACTGTGGGTCCCAGCGCTTGTTGATTAACAGCCTGGCTGGCCCGTTGAGATCCCTCGTCGTAAGCACAATATCCGTAAAGGGGTCACCTGCTTGGGGCAAAGCGCCACCAGACTGGGCAACCCTAACCGTAACCCGCCACGAATCAGTACTCGATAGCTGTGGGCCACCCGCCATATTCATGCCATCAGTCAGTTGGGTCCTCAGTGGCAATTCTGACAAGCGATGTTTGCGCACTGCCAGCATGGCACGCCCTCCTGATGCCGGTTTAGCCATGACAAAGACCGGCGTATCGCCAGACAACCCTTCGGTTAGCGCGTTGTCTGCGGAGATATGCAGATCAATAGTTGGTTGACTTGCCGCTGGGGCGGAGCGCAGTAGGTTGTCCTGGGGCACACCCAAGGCCAGCAGTTGCTGCTGAAGTACTTTTCGAAAGGCCTGGGGTAAATCCTGCTTATCAAGCCGCAGCCAGTAACCAGTTGCGGCAGCCTGATCGCCCTCGGCCATGGATGCCAATCCTGCATACCAGAGGGCGCGACTATAATCCGGTTGTAACTTCAGGGCTTGCTGTAACCTTTCACTGGACTGTGCGGATATGCCCCCTTCTTCCATAAGTATTCGGGTTTCTGCTTCATCGGTAAGATATTCAGCATTACTGTAGCCAGTCACCCGATTCAGTCTTTCATAAGCCTGGAGAGAGGCCGGTAAATCCTGCACTGCTCGCCGTGTACGCGCCAGCATCAGTAAAGCCTCTGTGTCTTCTGGCTCAAGCGCCAACCGATCATCCAACTTGCGAAACAGGTAGCCCCAGGCTGGCTCACCTTCTTCATGCTGGATGAGCAGCCAGCTGTCACTACGCAGATAGGTACCTATAGCAATCGCAGGGAGAACAAGAACCACCAGCAATAATACTGGCCACGTTCTTGACCGGGATACCAGCTGTTCTGGCTGTGCACCGGCTGATTCCAGATCACCCAGCAAGTGTCGGCCCGCATCTTCGCGTAGCGCCGTGGCTTGTTCGGTACTGAGTCGGCCGCTTTCCAGCTCCCCCTGGATGACCTCGAGGCGCTGCTGGTAAATCACGCGGTTAGCGGCACGACGGTGGTTCTGAAGCTTGTGCTGGTTGCGCGACAAGGGCCACGCAATAAAGCCCAGGGCCAGTAAAGTCATGCCTCCGGCAATGATGTAGAAGGCAGTCAACTTGGGGTTTCCTTATTTGTGTCGTTAATGTTGTCTTCGCGTAGGGCGCGTTCCAAGGCTGCCGGGTCAGGCACCGGCTCGACCTGTGTTTTTCCACCCTGCCGATATAGTCGTAGCGCGATAATCAGCCCCATAAGCAAAAGCAGGAAGGGTCCGCCCCATAGCAGCCATGTTTGTGGTTTGACCGGGGGACGGTAGAGCACAAAATCACCATAGCGCTCCACCATGTAGTCCTTTATCTCCCCGTCCGTCGCGCCAGCCAGAATCATTTCAGTGACCTGATTGCGAAGATCAGTCGCCAGCGGAGCATTGGAGTCCGCTATATTCTGGTTCTGGCATACCAGGCAGCGCAGTTCTGCAATCAATGCCTGGTAGCGCTTCTGCTGCGCGTCATCCAGTTCACTTGAGGCCTGCCCTGTGACACAGACGCACACGAGAAAAACGCCCAGTATTCGAACCATATCCGACATCATCCTACTTCCTGGTTCAGTTTTCTAAGCTTGGGCAAGATGATGTCCTGAATATCATTCTTTCGAATAGGTCCGATATGTTTATAACGAATCCGACCCTTGCGATCGACGATAAAAGTCTCAGGCACGCCATAAACCCCCCAGTCAATGCCCACACGCCCATCTGCATCAAACGCTATTTTGCTGTAAGGATTCCCGTACCTGGTCAGCCAGGCCTGAGCTTCGTCACGGCTATCCTTATAGTTCAGGCCTATAACAGTAACCTTGTATTCATTAGCAAGCTGATCGATTTGAGCATGCTCTTCTCTGCAGGCGACACACCAGCTGGCCCAAACATTAACCAGATGTATTTCACCCAATAAATCACTCTGGGAGATGAATTGATCGGGCTTGTAAAGTAGCGGCAGGCTGAATGCGGGTGCAGGCTTATCGATCAGCGGCGATGGAACCTTGCGCGGGTCTAAGGTTAGCCCTATCGCCAACACGGCCAATAGTCCTAGCACCACGGCCCCTGGCAGTAGAAAGCGCAGTTTCATCAGCCCTCCGTGGCCGCTAAAGGCGTCAGCTGTGATTGGCGTATTCGCATTCGATAGCGCCTGTCCGCAATAGCCAGGACGCCACCAAGCACCATCAACAGGCCGCCCAGCCAGACGCAGCGCATGTACGGACGATAATACAAGCGCAGACCCCAGGCGCCTCCCGACAGTGGCTCGCCAAGTGCCACGTATAGATCGCGATGTATGCGTGCATGCACCGCTGCTTCGGTCATCGTGCTTCCCTGCGCATGGTAGTTGCGCTTCTCTGGTTTCAAGGTGGCGATCAGGCGGTCATTACGGCTAACTAACACCGTAGCAATCATTGCATCGTAGTTTGCGCCTTTGGCCTCCCTTACCGACTCCAGCCGATAGCTGAAGCCTGCCAACTCGAGTGTTTGACCGGGCTCTGCCCGCACATCACTCTCGACGCTGTAGCTACTGACCAGCGTTACACCCAGCACAAATACACCCAGGCCGATATGTGCCAGGCTCATGCCCCACACCGCCATTGGAATTCGGCCACTACTGCGCTGACGCCGCCAGAGTTCCTGCAAGGCTGCAAAAATAGCCCAGAAGCCAAGCACACAGGCTGCCATGATGGTGATACGCCCGCTACCTAGAGTGATCCAGGGAAAAATCGCACCCAGTGCCAGCGCTGTAATCGCAGGCCACTTCAGACGCGCGAACAACGCAGTCCAGCTATCAGCCTTCCAGCGCAATGCCGCTGCACAACCAACCAGCAGCACCAGAGGTAGTGTCAATGGCACAAATACGGCATTGAAATACGGGGGACCCACTGACAACTTGCCCAGATCCAGAGCATCAGCCAGCAAGGGATATAACGTGCCTATAAAGACAGCGGCGGCGGCTACGACTAGAAAAATATTATTCAGTAGCAAAAAGCCTTCTCGAGACAGCAGTTGCACCACACCGCCGGTGGCGAACTTGGGGGCGCGTATGGCATAGAGCAATGTCGAGCCACCCACTACCACAGCGAAGAAGCTGAGAATGTAAACACCTCGTGCCGGATCCGTCGCGAACGCATGCACGGAAACCAGCACCCCTGAACGAACCAGGAAGGTGCCAAGCAGACTGAGTGCAAACGCAGTAATCGCCAACAGCAAGGTCCAGCTTTTAAAAGCAGCGCGCTGCTCTGTAACAGCCAACGAATGAATCAGCGCAGTGCCGACCAGCCAAGGCATAAATGACGCGTTTTCTACTGGGTCCCAGAACCACCAGCCACCCCAGCCAAGTTCGTGGTATGCCCACCAGCTACCCAGGACAATGCCAAGTGTCAGGAATGACCAGGCCACAGTCGTCCATGGTCGGGTCCACCTAGCCCAAGCTGTGTCCATGCGACCACTGATCAGCGCTGCCAGTGCAAAGGCAAAAGCCACAGAAAAGCCCACATAGCCCATGTAGAGCATTGGAGGATGAATTATCAGACCTGGGTCCTGTAAGAGTGGGTTCAGGTCACGGCCTTCCAGTGCCGGGGGGTACTGTCGATCAAACGGGTTTGAGGTCCCCAGCATGAACAGCAAAAACCCCACTGCCACGCCTGCCAGTACGGACAAAATGAGGCTGCTCATTTCATCAGGAAGCTGGCGACTGAACAGTGCCACGGACACTGTCCACACTGACAGAATGAGTACCCATAGCAGCAGCGAGCCCTCATGTGCGCCCCATACGGCCGCCAATCGATATTGTAAGGGTAAGGCTGTATTTGAGTTTGCTGCCACATAGGCGACGGAAAAGTCATGCACCACGAAGCTATAGCTCAGAGCTATGAAGGCAAACAGCAACATCAGGAACTGTGCATAGGCGGCCGGTCGTGCGACCGCGACCCAAGCAGGGCGTTTTAACCACAGACCCATGGCCGGCAGGCACATTTGGAGGAGCGCAATGCTAAGTGCCAGACACAGCGCGTAGTGACCGAGTTCGGGCGCCATGTTCATACCCTGCCCCATTACTCAAGCATCCCGGCTGGCATGCAATTGGAGCCATCTGTAGTTTGCAGAGATTCCGCTAGTTCAGGTGGCATGTAATTTTCATCATGCTTGGCGAGTACTTCATCAGCAATGAATACGCCCTGTGCATCCATCTTCCCGTGCGCCACTATGCCCTGCCCCTCTCTGAACAAGTCCGGCAGAATACCCGTATAGCTCACTGGTAAGGAAGCCTCGCAATCAGCCAGGGTAAATTTCACTTCCAGAGTACTGTTGCTCCGATTCACTGAACCGGGTTCAACCAGACCGCCCAACCTGAACCGTTGACCATCATCGACTAGTCCCGCCCTTAATTGGCTTGGGGTGTAGAAGTGCAAAAGGTTCTGCTCAAAGGCTTTCAGCATCAGGCCTGCTGCTGCTGCCAACCCTAATAACAGGAAGGCAATCAGGGTCATGCGTTGCTGACGACGTCTCACGATAAGGCCTCACTGCGGGCCCTGATCTCTTCTCTCAAACGACGTGCCGTGCGTAATGGCAAAACCACATTGAGCAGCATCACAACTGCGACTATGGCGAAGCTGCTCCAAACGTAAAAGCCATGTCCACCCATGGCAAAAAACTCAGTCAAGTTAAACGGGCTCATATCAAAGTAATTCCTTTAACCAGCGGCTGTAACGCTCGCGTTCCAGTACTGCGCAGCGCATACGCAACAAGACAACCGCACCAAAATAAGCCATGAAACCTAATGCCATGCTAAGCAGTGGTATCAACATCGAGGTATCGATGGATGGCTTATCAAACTTCGTAATAGTCGGTCCCTGGTGCAGGGTGTGCCACCATTCCACCGAGTAGTGAATGATAGGAATGTTCACTACACCAACGAGCGTCAAAACAGCAGCGGCACGAGCTGCACTGCGCTTGTCTTCTATTGCGCCATACAGCCCTATTATGCCCAGATAAAGGAAGAGCAAAATCAGTTCGGACGTGAGCCGAGCATCCCATACCCAGTAGGCGCCCCACATGGGTTTGCCCCACAGGCTACCGGTAACGAGTGCCAGAAAAGTAAAGCTGGCGCCGATTGGAGCGGCCGCGGCTGTGTAAATTTCCGCAATTTTCATACGCCAGATCAGCGCGATGCCACTGGCTACAGCCATACTGGTATAGATAAACATCGACATCCACGCGCTGGGCACATGCACATAGATAATGCGATAACCCTGCCCCTGCTCATAGTCGGCAGGCGCCAGTATCAGGCCACCAACCAGGCCATAACTGATCAGGGCGGCGGCCGGCACAACCAGCCAGGGCAGCCATCTGCCTGCCCGTGCATAGAAATGAGGCAGCGAACCCCATTGGTGAAACCACGTCTTGAAACTCATAACTATCTATTACTCAAAATACAGCGCTTACTCATTAGCTATCCGCAGCGCTGCTGCAATTGCCAGGGGGGCCAGGCTCACCGCCAGCATAAACATGCCACCCAGCATATACAGCGGTCCGCTTACAGCCATACCCTGGGCAGCTGCCTGAACCGCATGAGACCCAAAGATTAACACCGGCGTATAAAGGGGCAGTAACAGCAGGGGCAATAATAGGCCTGCGCCCCGCAAACCAGCGGTTAATGCGACTGCAATCGCTCCAACCAGGCTAAGTATAGGTGTACCCAGTGCCAGGCTCACCAGGAGAATCGGAATGGCGCTCGGTGACATCCCCAGGGCAATGGCCAATAGCGGCGATGCAATCATCAATAGCAGCCCACTTGAAAGCCAGTGGGCCAGAACCTTGGCCAGGACCAACGGCACCAGTGGTTGCGGCCCAAGCAAAACCTGCTCAAGAGTGCCATCTGCATAATCAGCACGAAAAATACGCTCAAGTGAAAGCAGCGTGGCAAGCAGTGCAGCAATCCAGATGATGGCAGGGGCAAAAGCCTGCAGCAGATCTGCATCGGGGCGTGACCCCAAGGGGAAAAGGCATACAATCAACACGAAAAAGAACCAAGCATCCAGCAACTCGCCCGGGTGCCTCAGGGCCAATAGTAGATCCCTGCGCAACATTGCACCCGCGGCGCGTAGCATCAGGCATCCACTCCTAGCGTCAGATGCTGAAGATTTATGCCATCGAACGGCATCGGCTGGTGGGTTGTAAATACAATCGCCCCACCCCCTTCGCAATGTCTGGCCATCATTGCCTGCACCTGGTTTTGCGCTGTTTTATCCAGGCTGGCGTAGGGTTCGTCGAGCACCCATAGCTGCGCCTCACGCAAAACTAATCGTGCCAGTGCAACCCTTTGCCGCTGGCCGGCCGACAATGCATCGCAATGGAGCCCTAGCGCCTGACTAAGGCCCATGCGTTCCAGCACCGCGGGAATGAGCTCTGAATCCAGACCGTAAATGGCCGCTTCCAGCCTAAGATTCTCAAGCGGTGTGAGGTCGGCATTCAAGCCCGTTCGATGACCGAGATAACATAAATGCCTGGCAAAGACTGTTGGCTCTTCGTCAATTGATTGGCCCTGCCAGCGTATTTGCCCCTCATCAGGATGACGCAGGCCGCACAGCATACGAAGCAAGCTTGTCTTGCCACTACCGTTAGGGCCGCGCACCTCAAGAATCTCTCCGGGGGACAGGCTGAAGCTCAAATTTTCAAACAACAGGCGATCCTGGCGACGACAGCTGATGCCATCTACCTCTAAACCGGTTGTATGAACTGCAGTCATGTCGCTTATACAGACTCGTTGTTGGTGCCCGGGGCCGGACTCGAACCGGCACGGTGTTGCCACCGAGGGATTTTAAGTCCCTTGCGTCTACCAATTTCGCCACCCGGGCAGTGCGGCGATTGTACCGTGATACACAAAGGATTTGGGTGAGGGGATGGAGGCTAGGCCCGGAGTCGAACCGAGGTACACGGCTTTGCAGGCCGCTGCATGACCACTCTGCCACCTAGCCGATGATGCGCCGCCCGTGCGG
>JBFKKS010000081.1:0-9961 GCA_041630955.1 Nevskiales bacterium | reverse complement strand
TTTGGTGCTTGTTGGGGATGAATTACTTTCCGGCAAACGCCAGGACAAGCATCTGCCATGGCTGATTAACATTCTGGCTCAGCGTCGACTGGAACTGAGTTGGGTGCGCATGGTCGGTGATGAAGAGGATCAACTCGTCGAACTGTTCAGGCAGACAATGGCAACCGGCGATCTGGTGTTTTCCTGTGGCGGTATCGGGGCCACGCCGGATGATCGTACTCGGCAGGCCGCCGCACGGGCTGCGGGTGTACCGCTTGTATTGCACCCTGAGGCCGAACAACTATTGCTTGGTCGTTATGGCGAGGCAACTTATCCACAGCGGATACATATGGCCGAACTGCCTAAAGGCGTGGAGTTGATTCCCAATCCGGTCAACCAGGTTGCGGGATTCAGTGTCGGGCACCACCACTTCGTGCCCGGCTTTCCGAACATGGCACACCCGATGATGGAATGGGTACTGGATACGTATTATGCGGATTTGTCGCCCGAGGAGGGGGCGGTGGAATACGGCCTCAGGGTGCATAACGTACCAGAGAGTGAGCTGATTGAGATGATGGAAGGGCTGCTGGCCGAGCACGCGGGCTTGCGTTTATCCAGCCTGCCAGACAGCAAGAATCGCCGCTATATCGAATTGAGCGTGCGAGGCATTCAGCCGGTAGCGGCTCAAGCCTACGAACGTATGGTCGTCAGTTTGCGTGGCCGCAACATGGAAATAACCGATTTCAGAGAACCACCGCAGAACCCGGATCAATGAGTGGGCGGACAAAAGGAAGCAGCAGGACATGAGTGAAGAACAAAGGGTGGCACTGGTCACGGGTGGCAATCGTGGCATTGGACTGGAGGTCAGTCGTGGTCTTGCCAAAGCCGGCTATCGGGTCGTGGTCAGTGGCCGGGATGAGGCGAACCTGCGCAAGGTTCGCAAGGGATTTTCAGCCGAGGGTTTGCAGGTTGATACCATCATGCTGGATGTGACGGATCCCAACATGATCGATATCAAGCATGGCGAGAATGTTGACGGTAATTTCATTGGCGACTGGATAAGGCGTAAATACGGACGCCTTGATGTGCTGGTGAATAATGCCGGCGTAGTACCTGATGGCACGATCCATGATGACCCCGTCAGCATCCTTGATACCGACAAGGCCGCGTTTGAGCTGGGTTATGCCACGCATTTTTACGGGCCTCTGGCCATTATTCGTGGCGTACTGCCAATGATGCGTGAACAGGGATACGGCCGGATTGTGAACGTCAGCACGGGCATGGCGCGCCTCAGTGAAATGGGTGCTGGCTGGCCAGCCTATCGTGTATCCAAGGTCGCACTTAACGCCCTGACCACCATCCTCGCCAAGGAACTGGAAGGTACCAATATACTTGTCAACGCAGCCTCACCCGGGTGGGTACGTACACGCATGGGCGGAGATGAGGCGGAGCTATCTGCAGAGCAAGGGGCCGACACGATTATCTGGCTGGCCCAGTTGGAAGACGGTGGGCCAAGCGGTGGGTTCTTCGCGAACCGTGAATCTACTAACTGGTAGTGACAGGTTATTGGCGCTTCAGGACAAGCGGCGTTGGCTAAAGCTGCCATAATCTGAGGATATGTTGATCGGAGAACAGGCATGAATGCTGCCGTGCCCCAGGATGCCGTCAAGGCGAAGAAAATCGTCACCGGCGAGGACTATATCGCCAGCCTGCGTGGACGCGGGCTAACAGTCTGGTTGTTTGGTGAACGGGTCGACGAGGTTGTTGACCATCCGATGATTCGTCCATCCATCAACGCGGTGGCCAAGACTTATGATCTGGCAGTCACGAATCCCGATCTGGCCTCGGTTGTCTCGCCGTTTACTGGCGAGCGTGTGAGCCGTTTTCTGCATGTATGTACCGATACCGATGATCTGGTTTTGCAGAACAAAATGCAGCGACGTCTGGGTCAGCTCACGGGCACCTGTTTCCAGCGCTGTGTTGGCATGGATGCCTTTAATTCTCTGTACTCGGTGACCTACGAGATGGATGAGGCCAATGGAACGGCCTATCACGATCGCATGAAAGCCTTCCTGACCGACATGCACCGCTATAACTACGTGGTGGGTGGTGCGATGACCGACGTGAAGGGCGATCGTGGGAAGGCTCCGCATGAGCAGTCCGATCCGGACATGTTTGTGCATGTCAGCAGGCGAACAGACGATGGTGTATACATCCGTGGCGCCAAGGCCCACCAGACCGGCTGCATTAACTCCCACTGGCTGATCGTGATGCCGACCATGCGCCTGGGTCCCAAGGATGCGGACTTCGCCATTATTGGCGCCATCCCGGTTGATGCCGAAGGTATTACCTATATTTACGGGCGCCAATCTTGCGACAGCCGCAGCATGGAAGAAGGCGACATGGATGTCGGTAATGCCGAGTATTCAGGGCAGGAGGCGATGGTCATCTTCGATGATGTATTCATCCCGAATGAGCTCATCTTCATGGATGGTGAGACCGACTTCGCCGCCATGCTGGTACAGCGCTTCACCACCTACCACCGGCGCAGCTATGTGTGTAAGAGCGGCGTAGGAGATGTGCTGATTGGGGCTGCCGCACAGGTGGCCGAGATGAATGGGGTCGACAAAGCCAGCCATATCAAGGACAAGCTGGTGCAAATGACGCATCTCAACGAGACCATCTACGGCACGGGTGTTGCGGCAAGCCACCAGGGGCATGCGACCAAGTCGGGTGCCTATATCTGCGACGACATGCTGGCCAACGTGTGCAAGCACCATGTCACCAAGATGCCCTACGAGATCGGGCGTATCGCCCAGGACCTGGCGGGTGGCCTGATGGTGACCATGCCGTCTGAGCAGGAACTCAAGCATCCCGAAATTGGCAAACTGATCCAGAAATACCTCAAGGGTCGCGATGATTTTTCGACAGAAGAACGCCTGCGGGTTTTGCGCCTGATCGAAAACATGACGCTGGGCCGTAATGCAGTGGGTTATCTGACCGAATCCATGCATGGTGCCGGGTCACCCCAGGCACAGCGCATCGAAATCGGACGCACTATGCAGCTTGAATACAAGAAGCGTCTTGCCAGGGTATTGGCGGGCGTGGAAATTGAAGGTAAGCCGGACGATGTAGTCGAAGAACTCGGTAGCTATTTCAGTCGCGTGTTTGCACTGCCGAAATAGATTCATTCATTTTTAACCTGACATTAGCCATGACCACTATCAAACAAGATGATTTCATCCAGTCCATCGCGGACGGTTTCCAGTACATCAGCTACTACCATCCGCTGGATTACATTACGGCTCTGGGTGAGGCCTATGAAAAAGAAGAAAGCCCGGCGGCCAAGGATGCAATCGCGCAGATCCTGACCAACTCGCGTATGTGCGCTGAGGGTCATCGACCAATCTGTCAGGACACCGGGATTGCACTGGTATTCCTGAAGGTTGGCATGAACGTGCAATGGGACAGCACCATGTCGGTACAGGAGATGGTTAACGAAGGTGTGCGTCAGGCCTATAACAATCCCGACAATGTGCTGCGTGCCTCGGTACTGGCCGATCCGGCGGGCAAACGCACCAACACCAAAGACAACACCCCGGCTGTGGTGCACTACGAGATCGTGCCGGGAGATGAGGTCGAGGTGATCGTGGCGGCCAAGGGCGGTGGTTCCGAGGCCAAGAGCAAATTTGCCATGCTGAACCCGTCCGATTCGATCGTCGACTGGGTACTCAAGACCGTACCGACCATGGGCGCTGGCTGGTGCCCGCCAGGCATTCTGGGCCTGGGCATTGGCGGCACTCCTGAAAAAGCCATGCTGCTGGCCAAGGAGGCCATCATGGCGCCGGTGGATATTCATGAGCTCAAGGCACGCGGTCCGCAGAACCGCCTCGAGGAACTTCGCCTGGAACTGCTGGAAAAGGTCAATGCGCTGGGTATAGGCGCGCAGGGCCTGGGCGGTCTAACCACAGTGCTGGACGTCAAGATTCTCGACTACCCAACCCATGCAGCGAACCTGCCGGTGGCCCTGATCCCGAACTGTGCGGCGACCCGCCATGCACATTTCCACCTGAATGGCTCTGGTCCGGCGACGCTGACCCCGCCCAAGCTGGAAGACTGGCCAGAGGTGACCTGGCAGGCCGATGCGGCCACGGCCACCCGCGTCAACCTGGACACGCTAACGCCTGAGGAAGTAGCCAGCTGGACCCCAGGACAGAAGCTGTTGCTCAACGGCAAGATGTTAACTGGTCGTGATGCTGCCCATAAGCGCATCAAGGACATGCTCGACAAGGGCGAACCACTGCCGGTCGATTTCAAGAACCGCGTGATTTACTACGTCGGTCCGGTGGATCCGGTGGCCGGTGAAGTCGTGGGCCCGGCAGGGCCGACAACGGCCACGCGCATGGATAAGTTCACCGAGATGATGCTGGCCGAAACGGGCCTGATTTCGATGGTGGGCAAGGCCGAACGCGGACCGGTGGCTATTGAAGCAATCAAGAAGCACAAGTCAGCCTACTTAATGGCCGTCGGCGGTTCGGCGTACCTGGTTTCTAAGGCGATCAAGGAATCCAAGGTCGTGGGCTTTGAAGACCTGGGCATGGAGGCTATCTACGAATTTACCGTCGAGGATATGCCCGTGACCGTGGCGGTGGATTCGAATGGCGAATCCGTTCACCAGACTGGCCCGAAGATGTGGCAGAACAGGATCGGCAAGATTCCGGTTGTGGCTGCCTGATCAAACCCGTAAGAATCATCCCAACCAGCTTTAACAATAAGGATTAACAATGAGCAAGAATGCATTCATCACGGGTGGCAACAGCGGTATCGGCAAGGAGATGGCACGGGGACTGGCAGCCCAGGGCTATCGAGTCATTATTGCTTCGCGAGATCTGGCCAAATCACAGGAAGCAGCGGCAGAGATCAAGGCAGGGCAGTCTGATGCCAACATCGAAGCGATGGCACTGGATCTAGGCGATTTTGACAATATCGACCAGTTCGCACCGGCATTGCTTGAGGCCATGCCCGAGATTGACGTACTGATCCTGAATGCCGGCCTGTTCACCAACGGATTGCGTAAAGTGGCGAGCGGTTACGAGGCGATGATCGGCATCATGCATTTCGGCCATTTCCGGCTGGTGCAGAAACTACTGCCGGCAGTGGAAGCGGCAGAAGCGGGGCGAATCGTGGTCACCAGTTCCATGATGCACGGCGTCGGCAAAATCAAGGAAGCCAGTTTCACTGATCCCTCCCTCCACATGATGGATATGGCAGCCTACGGTCAGGCCAAGCTTGCCAACCTGTTATTCGCAAGACACCTGGCCAAACGCCTGGAAGGCAGCAGGGTAACTGTTAATGCCTTCCATCCGGGTGCGGTGGCGACGGGTATCTGGCGTGAACTGCCCGGCCCTATGCAAAAGCTCGTCGGCCTGTTTCTTATTTCAGAGAAGAAGGGCGCCGATACGGCCATCTGGCTGGCAACGGATCCGTCCTGTGCGCAATACAGCGGTCAGTATTTCGTCAATCGCAAGTTGAGGAAAGGCTCGAAAACCAGTCGTAACGAGAGCCTGGCCCAGTGGCTGTGGGAATACAGCGAAGCGCGGATGTAGTTCTGGTGGTGTGGTTGTATCTGTGGCTTTGCTGCCCTATCTTCATGGGGAATGATCACTGGAGATAACCATGAAAAAGCGCCCGGTCGGTTTATGCCCTGTCTGCGGTAACTATGCTTACAAGCCCGATGAGGTCGGCAAAGCCTGCCATGCCCATCATCATGGTGAATCCTGTAACGGCGTCATCAAGGACGCCAGCCAGGATGAAAGCTGGGAAGCCTGTCCCGCCTGCAGCGATAAAGAATTCGATCAGTCGGTGGATTGCCCGCAATGTGCGGGTGCAGGCTGGCTGCCGGCCTGATGTCTGCCTGGTCGGTCTATATTCTGCGCACCCGTTTGAACGCACTGTATACCGGCATTACAACCGATGTTGCCCGCCGTCTGGCGCAACATGCGGGTGATGGCAGGCAAGGGGCCAAAAGTCTCCGCGCCAGAGGGCCGCTCAGGCTGGTCTATCAGGCAGAGATTGGGGATCGCAGCCTTGCCAGCCAGGTAGAGTACGCCATCAAGCAACTCGACAAGACAGCTAAAGAGGCGGTAGTCAGCGAGCAGCCGAACGCCGAATCCCTGCTGGAAACATTGCAACTGCTTACGAGCGAGGAGGCCAAGTGACCCCAGATAAAATCATCCGGACCGCGTTATGGATCAGCGTACCGTTCAATTTCCTGGCGGCCTATAGCATCGCCTTTCCGGCTTCTTTTACCGGTCAGTTGATGGGCTTGCCATTTGAAGCCCCGGCCGTGTATTCCGTGCTGTTGGCCTGGATAGTCGCCCTGTTTGGTGCCGTGTATGCCTGGTTAGCGATGCAGAAGAAGATTGATCGCCCACTGGTCGGTATGGCTGCCATTGCCAAGACCGGTGTATTCGTACTGGCGGCCCTGTTATGGCTATCGGGTCAGGGGCAGGGCAGGACGGTATTATTCACGACGGGCGACATGGCATTGGCAGCGGTGTTTTTCTGGTGGATGGTTAAAACGGCCCGTTACGCCAATAAATAAACCGTAATGCCCGGGGCTGATTACTTTAGGGCTAGTCAGCGGCAGACAGCTAAGAACCAGATGCGGGCTTGGGCGTACGGTCGAATTTCACAATCTTTCTGATACGCGGCTCGTTATCGGCATCCCTTATCTGCAGGCTGACGTGAATACTGTCAGCTTGCCAATCAATTTCTATGAAGCCGAAATTAAGCGCGGTATAAGGCCTGTCTAGTCTGTAAATATTGCCAATATTGTAGAATCCGGGCGCTGCGTGCGTCATGCCGCTGGACATGACTTCATAGAGGGGCCAGGCCAATTCGGGCAAGTCCATACGCAGAATTTCACCATAGTGCAGGTCGCCGCTGAGAATGATCACCGGCGCTGTACTTTTGCTTAATAATTCCCTCAACCTGGCCGCCGAGGCGGGAAATTTCTGCCAGCTTTCCGCGCCCTTGTAGGGTTGAGGAATGAATGTGGTGCTTGACACCAGAAGCGTGAGGTCCGTATCGGCCTCTTTCAATTCTGCTTCTAGCCATTCCCATTGAGTTTCCCCAAGCATGTCGGCTTTATCGCCTGGCTCATCTCGATGGTAGCGGGTATCTAACAGGATTATTTTCAGCTTGCTAGAGCCGGCGCCGAAAGTATGTGAGTGATATACGCCTTCCCGTTCCCTGCGAGGATCATCATTCGCAACCTCAAGGAAGTCCAGCAAAGCTTGTTGTGATTCGCGCTTGGAGGGGTACGCCTTGCCTGAATTGTTGGCACCATAATCATGGTCGTCCCATGTGCCAGTGACAAAGCGGCCCTTTATAAACTGTGCGTAAAGGGGGTGTTGCCTTTGTTTACTGTAGAGCGCTCTATGCCGGCTCACATTTTCCGAATCGGCGTAAATATTGTCCCCGGCCCATATCCATATTTGTGGATCAGCCCGCATTAGTGCAGGCCAGATTGGTTGTGCATAAGAGGTGGAGTTACAGGAGCCGAAGGCTAAGCGCGTGACTTCATCCAGGCTGCTGCTACGTTGGTGAAAATATATCGAGCCTATTAGAACGATTAAAAGGGCAAGGGCGTAGGCCAGCCAGCCCCATGAAATTTTTCTCATTGAGTTAGTTAGCGAGTAATCCCTTCAAGATCAATTCGGCGACATGATGACCATGATGGTTTTCATGGGGCGTTTTACCCTGCTGCTCCGTGAGCACTTCCATGAGTGGTTCAAGTGCGTAGCGAGCGGGGCCACCTAGCATGATCACCGTGAACAGTGTCTCCCATGGAATTGGACGCAATAGCCCAGCATCTACCGTCTGTTGGTAGAAATGCCGTGCCAACTGGTTAAACTGGGCGAAGTAATTCGTGATGATGTAGTCCAGCCGCTCACCTCCGTGGCTCGCCTCCTGTAACAGGATCAGCAGGTAGTCAGAGAAGCGCTCGGACAGGTTCACATAGCTGACAATCGTGCTGTGTATTGAGCCTTCCAGGTTGGTGTCCCTGCTGGCAAGCTGGATCGTGCTGGCCATCTCTTTTTGTAGATTGCCAAAACCACGGTCGATGCAGGCCTTCCACAGGTCTTGCTTGGTATCGTAATAATGGTGCGCAAGGCTGTGACTGATGCCGGCCGTGCGTGCCAGTTCGCGCACCGATGTGGCTTCATAGCCCTTGTTGGCAAAGCTGTTTGCAGCCATGTCCAGCAAACGGTCAAGGTCGACCGCTGGGCCATGATCACTTTTGGGCCGTCCACGCCCTCGTTTAGTCGTTGTCATACTTCCCCCGTATTTTTGATTATATGGCAACTGTAGTCTTTTTTCGCTGTGGACGTTGATCCAACGTGGCAAGGAAGCTTCCCGAGGCGACCAGCAGCGTGCCGATGAGGAAATAGCGGTCCAGGTTTTCATCCCAGATCAGCCATCCCCACAGGGCAGAAAATACCACGGCGCTGTAGATCAGGGACCCGATCTGTGCAGCGGGTGCAAGAGCATAGGCGCGGGTGAGTGATAACTGCCCCAGGGTTGCAAATATGCCTGCGCCCATCATGGTCACCAGCGCAAGCACGGAGGGCATCTGCCATGCCCACAGCAGGGGGACCGAAGAAAACAACACGCTGAAAGTGGTGAAGAAAAAGACTATGCGCGTGGCGGGTTCGGTATTGGCCATACGTCGAATACTGATCATGGCAAGGGCGGCAAGGATGCCTGAGGCCATGCCTACAAGGGTGGCGCCCGTGATGAAGCCAACAGTCGGGTGCAGAATGAAGATGATCCCTATGAAGCCCAGGCCAACCGCAGGGTAAGTCCATAGGCTGAATCTTTCCCTGATCCAGTAGTAGGCGATGATTGGCGCGAAGACCGGCGCACTGTAATTCAGCAGCACGGCATTGGCCAGCGGCATGAAATGAATCGCATAAAAGAAACAGTACATGGCAGAAAGGCCAAAACCGGCTCGTAGCATGTGGCCACCGAGCCGCTCTGTTTTGAGTGAAGGCAAGCGGGTTTTATATAGCCAGGGTAGCAGGGCAAGCAGGCCGAAGAAGTTGCGCAGAAACACGACCATCTCGGTGGACAACTCTGGTGTAGCCGTCTTGATCAGTGCTCCCATCGTCGCAAAGGATGCGCCTGCGGCAACGGCAAAGCGTGCGCCCTGGGCTATATTGCTAAGAGCCATGAAGAACGGCTGTCCTGATACGGGCCATCATCAGGATAGCGATTTGATACAGGTGCTCGTTTCACCGCTGGCCTTGGTGTGCACCTCGGCATTTACTGGTCTATAGGCGTGCTGGGGTCATTGCCCCAGTCTGACCAGGCGCCGGGGTAGCCCTTCAGGTTCTCGTAACCCAGTTGCCTGAGCAGCATGTAGGTATGCGAAGACCGGGTGTGCGTTTGGCAGTACAGGATCACTTCCTTATCGGCTGTGACTCCCATTGCATTGAAGTTTTCCTGCAGTGTATCCAGGTCTGCGAGGCTGGGCGGATTGGCCGGGTCAAAGGCCTCCGTCCAGTCAAAATTGATGGCGCCAGGAATATGTCCGCCACGTGAGGCACGAAGGTCGGTACCCTGGAATTCGGCCGGTGTGCGACAGTCAAGGAGCGCGAGGTCAGGGGCCCCGAGTCGCGAAAGTATATATTCCTTGGTAGCGATATTGTCTCCTGTCAGTCGGGCTTCATAGTGGCTGGCCACCGGCTGTGCAGGCCCCTGTTCCAGGGGCTGCGAGTGACTGACCCAAGCTTGCATGCCACCGTCCAGCAATGAGACGTTAGCGTGGCCCAGTGCCTCCAGGGTGTACAGTAATCGCCCGGCCTGACCACCGCCGGCCCGGTCATAAGCCACGACATGGTGGCTGCTTGTCAGTCCAATGGCAGAAAAAACTATGCTTAACTGATTGTTGTCGCTGATCAGCCCCATGACAGGC
>JBFKKS010000080.1:0-9963 GCA_041630955.1 Nevskiales bacterium | reverse complement strand
TAGGGACCCGGCGTATAAGTCTTGAGCAGCCGATAATCGCTGTTATTGATGCGCGCGTAGGTTGCAATCTCGGACAGATCACGACACAGCAAAGTGAAGTGATGGCTCTTGTCGTGCCCACGCAAGCGCCTGATACGTTCCATTGCGTTCTTATCGCCCAGTGCACAACCCAGCGCGTAGGACGAATCAGTCGGGTAGGCGATAACGGCACCGGCGTGCAGCCTTTCAATTGCGCGACCCAGCAAACGCTGCTGTGGGTCGTCAGGGTGGACAATGATATGTTCGGCTCGCAATCTCACGATATCTCCGCTGTTACTGGTTCCGATAAAACAACCGGGTGACCGCTAGTTTATAATCCCCAGCCATGAAATCCCTCATTGATTTAATCCCGGCCGTCCTTTTCTTTGGTGTGCTGGTGAAATATGACATCTTCATGGCCACCGCCGTGTTGATTCCTGCGCTATTTCTTGCGGCTATCGGCCACTGGGTCATTGACCGTAAACTGCCCAAGACCCAGTTATGGGTAGCCTTGATTGCGCTGGTACTCGGCGGCAGCACGCTGGTTCTCCGTGATCCGCTTTTCATCAAGATCAAGCCAACGATCATTTACCTTATTTTTGCCGCTGCCCTGTATGGCAGCCGGTTCATCGGCGAAAAACCACTGCTAGCGCGCATCCCACAGAGCATGCTGGTCATGCCACAGTCGGTCTGGAATCATTTGCATAGCGCCTGGGCACTGTTTTTCCTCTTTAACGCGGCACTGAATGTCTACGTTTTCACGCATTACGATGACGTCACCTGGGGTGCCTACAAGGCCTTTGGCGTCACCATCATGATGTTCGTTTTCATGCTGGCACATATCCCGTTTCTGCATAAATACATCCAGGAAGACAGCCAGGCTACGGCTGACAAGCCGGCCACCAAGGGGGAAAACTGATGCTCTATGCCATCAATGGCACCGACGTGGCCAATAGTCTGCCACTACGCAAACAGGCACGTGAACAACATCTGGCACGTTTGACCAGTTTGCAGGAAGAGGGACGATTGGTACTGGCGGGCCCCTACCCGGCCATTGACTGCAATGATCCCGGAGAAGCCGGCTTTACCGGCAGCCTTATCGTGGCGGAATTCGACTCACTGGCATCCGCTCAGGCCTGGGCAGATGCGGATCCCTATTTGGTAGTCGGCGTATATGACTCTGTCGTGGTCAAACCGTTTAAGCAAGTCATGCCATGAGCAATGACCGTGTCGAGCGGATTCGCTCAATTCTGGAACAGGCTTTTTCACCCACGGCTCTGGAGATCAGCGATGACAGCCACCTGCATGCCGGGCATGCGGGTGCCCGCAGTGGCAAAGGTCATTACACGATTCAGATCGTGAGCCAGGATTTTGAGGGAAAAACGCTGATCGAACGGCATCGAATGATCTACGCTGCACTGGAAAAGATGATGCAGTCAGACATTCATGCTCTGAGCATACGGGCCCAACCACCCAGAGCCTGAATAATGCAGGCCCCAGGGTTAGAGCATTGCTTTCAGGTCCTGCTCAGTCAGAACCGCAACACCCAGAGCTTCTGCCTTGTCTAATTTGGAACCGGCTGCTTCACCCGCCACCACGAAATCTGTCTTCCCGGAAACACTGCCACTCACCTTCCCCCCCGCCTCTTGTATCAGCGCCTTGGCCTCATCGCGTGACATGGTGGGCAGTGTGCCGGTGATCACGAATGTTTTGCCCTGCAGTGGCCCTGGCGCATCCTGCTTTACATCCACATCAGGCCAGTGAACCCCGCATGCCTGTAAACGCTCGATAATGGCGCGGTTATGCGGCTCGTGCAGAAAGCTGCAGATGTGTCCTGCGACAATTGTGCCGACATCTGGCACCGCTGTTAGCCGGGGATAACGATCCTTTGTTTTTTCGGCCCCTGCAGTCGGCAAATCCTGTGCAGCCGCTTCGATCAGGTCCGCCAGCTTGCCAAAGTGACTGGCCAGCGCCTGCGCCGTGCTTTCTCCTACCTCACGAATTCCCAGGCTATAGAGAAAACGCGCCAGACTTGTCTGCTTGCTGCGTTCAATGGCATCAATGAGGTTCTGGCCTGATTTTTGGGCCATGCGCTCCATGCCCGCTACTTCATCCACGGTCAGGGTAAAAATATCTGCCGGTGAGCGCAGGCGCCCGCTTGCAATTAGCTGGCTTATGAGCTTTTCTCCCAGGCCTTCAATGTCCATCGCGCGCCTGGAAACAAAATGGACAAGCGCGCCATGCAGCTGTGCCTGGCAAATCAGCCCTCCGGTGCAGCGTGCCACGGCCTCGCCCTCTAGACGCACAATTTCAGAATCGCAAACCGGGCAAGTCATGGGCATGGTTACCACGCCCGCCCCGGCTGGCCGCTTATCCGGTATCACGCGCGCAACTTCTGGGATAACATCGCCTGCCCGCCGAACAACCACGGTATCGCCGATACGCACATCCTTGCGCCGCACCTCATCCATGTTATGCAGTGTGGCATTACTGACCGTGACCCCTCCCACGAATACCGGCTCCAGGCGTGCCACCGGTGTGATCGCGCCGGTACGGCCAACCTGGAACTCGACGTCCTGCAGTATGGTCATGGCTTCTTCGGCGGGGAATTTATGCGCAATCGCCCAGCGCGGCGCACGCGACACGAAACCCAGGGTTTCACGCCAATCCAGTCGGTCCACCTTGTAAACAATGCCATCGATTTCATAGGCCAGTTTTGCGCGCCTAGCACCCACCCGGGCATAGTAATCCAGGCAACCCTCGACGCCTTCAACCTGCTCTATTAGTGGATTGACGGGCAGGCCCCAGACACGAAACTGCTTTAAGAGTTCACTATGGGTTTCAGGCAGATCCCAGCCTTCTATCACGCCCCAGCCATAGAAATAGGCTGCCAGAGGGCGCGCAGCGGTCAGCCTGGGATCAAGCTGGCGCAGGGCACCGGCCGCGGCGTTGCGTGGATTGACGAAGGTCTTCTCACCGGCCGCCTCGGCACGCTCGTTATAGGCACGAAAACCCTTGAGCGGCATGTAAACCTCGCCACGCACCTCCAGCACATGTGGTAAATCAGCACCGCGTAATTTCAGGGGCACGGCGCGTATGGTACGGACATTGGCGGTAATATCCTCGCCGTTTCGCCCATCCCCGCGCGTGGCTGCGCGCGCAAGCAGACCGTCCTCGTATCGGACCGAAACTGCTGTGCCATCCAGCTTTGGCTCGCCAACATAAACTACCGCCGATGCCTGATCAGTCAACTCGAGCCCCTTGCGTACGCGCCCATCGAACTCTGCCAACTCCTGCTCGTTGAAGCAGTTGGAAAGTGACAGCATTGGCACACTGTGCTGGATCGTGGCGAACTGCCCAGAGGGCTGTGCGCCCACTCTCTGCGTTGGAGATTCCGGGCTAATTAACTCTGGATACTCTGTTTCCAGTGCCTGCAATTCACGAAACAGTCGATCGTAATCTGCATCCGGTATTTGTGGATCGTCGAGCACATAGTAGCGGTAGTTGTGTTCATCCAGCTCGGCACGCAAGCTCGCAATACGGGCCGCCCGGGTATCGTTCACGGATAAGGGCCTTAGGCGTTCGCCAGCCTGCGCCGATGCTCCAGCTTGGCAATATCATCAATCAGGTACTGCGCAGCCTGTCGTGTCAGGGGCAGTCGCTTGTCGTCCAGGACCATCCCATTCAATTGAGAGGCCAGCTCTTGTGCAGTGTGGAGCATATCCTGGAATGCCTTGTTGCCGTCCACCGGTCCAGGCAACAACATGAACATCACAAGGCCAGGGGTATGCAGATCGGCCGCCTGCTCGGGATCAAGACTGCCCGGCTTGAGCATATTGGCCACGCTGAAAACAGAAATGCCCTGTCCTCCCACATCGGCCAGCCGGTGATAGACGGCACGTTCACCAAACTGTAATTGGCTGTGCTGCAAAGCCTGGTGTATCTGGGGGCCGGACAGTGTTGTCTGTTCACGCCCGACCACATGCAACACCACGATTTTTTGGTCTACATCATCGCCCTCGCCCTTGGTGGCGGCAGGACTCTTGGCTGGCCGAGGTTGGCTCTGTGGATGACTGTCAGCCTGGCGCGTGGCCGTTTTTGAAGTTTCTCCTGCTCCCTGAGAGGCCTTTAGTTTAGCCGGACGAATAGTCTCCAGTTCAGCGGTTTCATTGCCAGCAGGGTTTACATCGCGCTCAGGCTTAAAGCCTTCCCATTCATCCGCCACGGACGGATCTACGATGACATCAGGGCCTTTTGCTTCTTCAGAAGTATCCACTGGCAATTCATCGCTGCCATCGTCCATCTCCCGCCAGGGATTCGGACCATCGTTACGCCGTGTATACAGGTAAACCACCAATACGGCTGACACTGCCAAACCAAGAATTATCCACTGCGTTAGATCCATCGTCGTCTCGTTTTGCTGTGTTTACTGGTTATAACCTTTTAGCGGCCAACTAACTCGCCAAGTCCAGAGCTTGCTCCACGTCCACACTCACCAGTCGTGATACGCCCGGTTCCTGCATGGTTACGCCATTCAGCTGGTGCATCATCTCCATCGTGACCTTGTTATGGGTAATCACAATAAATTGCACGGATTCCGACATTTCGCGAACCAGGCTACAAAAGCGGCTTACATTGGCATCGTCCAGTGGCGCATCGACCTCATCCAGCATGCAGAAAGGTGCCGGATTCAGTTCAAACATCGCGAATAATAAAGCAACCGCAGTCATCGCCTTTTCGCCGCCCGACAACAGTTGAATGCTGCTGTTACGTTTACCCGGTGGGCGTGCCATTACGCGAACGCCAGTATCGAGCAGGTCTTCGCCCGTCAGTTCCAGAGTAGCCTCGCCGCCACCAAAAAGGCGCGGGAACAGCTTGCTGAATATTACGTTGACGGCTTCAAAGGTTTCCTTGAAGCGTGCGCGCGTCTCCTTGTCAATCTTGCGGATGGCCTGTTCCAGCGTATCGAGCGCTTCTGTCAGGTCCGCGTGCTGCTCAATCAGGTAGGCTTCACGCTGCTGTTCTTCCTCGAACTCACTTATCGCAGCAAGGTTGATCGGCCCCAGGCGCGCAATGCGCCGTTCCAGCGTTTGCAGGCGATCCTCCCAGCCAGACACCGAGGCGCCTTCCTCCAGCCCTTCGCGAAGGCTGTCGATTTCATGACCAGTTTCTGCCATTTGTTCGGTAAGGGTCTGACTACGGACATCCAGTCCTTCCAGTGCCAGTCTAGATTGCTGCAGGCGTTCACGTACCTCTTCGACTGCACGTTCTGCTTCATGGCCACGACGCTGCAGATCTTCGCCCTCTGTTTCCAGACGGCTCAGGACATCTCGTGCCTGCTTCAGACTCGCCTCTGCCTGCTTCCTGCGTTCTGTTGCCTGTTGCCGGCGTTCTTCTGCGTCACCACCGGGTTCATCCTGCTCTCCCAGGGCATCGCGCAATGCAGCACACCGTGCTTCCAACGCAGCATGGCGCTGCCTGTATTCATGCAGGGATTTCTCGCTGGCCTGCAAGGTACTTCTTTGCTGGGCGAGTTCAATGCGTACCCGCTGGCGCTCGGTAGTCGCCTTTTCATGGGATTGCCGCATCTCGGCCAACTGCACACGCAATTCCTTGAGCTGCAGCTGCAGTCCTTCGCGCTGTTCTCCAAGACGCGCTACCTCATGCATGCTGGAGTCCAGCCGCTGGCGGGCCGCGTCCAGCTCGGCTCCCTGCTGGGCCTGCTGTGTCTCCAGGTCCTTTACCTCGGCGGCCAGCTCAGCTGTACGTTTCTGGTTCTGCTCTACTCGTACTGCGAGAGACTGACGTCGGGCCAGGCATTCGGCGTGCTTGCGGCGTAGTTCTTCAACTGCAGATGACTGTTCTATGCGTGTATTGTCAGCCTGTTTCAACGCCTCGGCCACATCAGCAATCTGAGCATTCAGCTGGCCTACATGGCGCTCCAATTCGGCAGTCTGCTCGCGTAATCCACGTATCACCTGCTCCCGAGCCACAACGCCCTGCCCTGCATCCTGCTCGGCATGCCTGCGTAACCAGCCCGGTCCAACACACAAGCCGCTACGACTAACGACCATCTGCCCAGCTGCTAATGTTTCCGACAGGGACAAGGCGGCCTCATCACTGTCCACGGCAAATACCTGCCCGAGCAGATTGGTTACACCATCCGGCGACTGAATTTTGTCAGCCAGGCGGACGGCACCATTCGGGACGGCTGTCGTCATATCTGCCTTGCGCTCCGCTTCTACAAGAGCGACCGATGCATCAGGCCAGCCATTCGCCACAGCAGCCAGATCCTTGACACAAACCGCTTCAAGATAACCATTCAGCGCAGATTCAACCGCCTGCTCCCAGCCGGTTTCTACCTGCAGTCGCTGGGCCAGACGGTGGCTCCCATCCAGACCTTGCCCAGTTAACCAGGCCTGAAGTGCCGGGTCATCTTCATGCAGCGCCGCCTGCTGTAGCGCCTGCAGTCCTGCCAGGCGACCGCTGGCATCTTCCAGCTTGTGGCGAGTCTCGTGGAGTTGGCCTTCCAGGCCGGCATTACGCTCACGCAACTCATTCACGTGTTGTTCTGCCTGGGTCAAGGTGTCACGTGAAAGCGTCAGTTGCTGCTCAAGCTCCTTCATTTCGGCATCGGCAGAACCAAGTTCAGCGTCGTGACCAATTTCTTCGAGGGCTGCTCGTTCATTATTCAAGCGCTGCAGGCGGTCCTGGGTACTGCGTAGCAGACGCTCCATCTGCTCTACGCGGGCGCGTTCACCCTCCGCGCTCTGCATGGGGGCCTGGGCATCTGAATTGAAATGATCCCACCGATCAAGGGCCTGCTGGGTCTCGTTTTCAGCTTCCGATAGTTGTTCGCGAAGATTGGCTTCGTCGGCCTCAACAGTGGCATGCATATGATCTAGCTGCACTACCTGCTCACGTGTCTTGCTGCCTTTCTGCTCTTCCTCTGCAATACGCAAGCCCAGATCCTTTAACTGCTGCTCCATGGCCTGCAGTTCCCGGGTCCTGACTTCTTGCATTTCACGTGCATGGGCCAGGCTTTGCTCAATGCGGGACACCTCGGCCTCGGCCGAGTAAAAGGCTGCCTGAGCCTGCTGCGTTGCCTGGTTGGCGGCATTCTGGCCGCTGCGTTGGGCGTCACGCGCCGCCTCCAGTTCCTCGAGTACGGCCCGGCGTTCCTTTAACTGAGCCTCGTCATTTTCTACACGGGTTCTGCGGGTACCTGCCTCATCCTGGAGCGAGGCCCATTTAAGGAATAAAAGCTCTGCTTTAACTTGTCGCTCTTCTTTCTTGTATTTCTGGAATTTTTCTGCATTTTCAGATTGACGCTTAAGCTGGGCCAGCCGCTGTGTGAGTTCACTTCTAAGATCGTTTAGTCGGTCAAGGTTTTCGCGCGTGCTTCGAATACGATTCTCTGTCTCGCGGCGGCGCTCCTTGTATTTAGAGATGCCCGCGGTTTCTTCCAGCAGGAGACGGACTTCTTCAGGCTTGGCTTCAATCAAGCGGGCGATCATGCCCTGTTCAATGATGGCGTAATTACTGCGCCCACCCAGCCCGGTACCCAGGAACAGGTCGATAATATCGCGGCGGCGGCAACGAGTATTGTTGATGAAGTAGCGCGACTCGCCATCGCGAGACAACTCGCGTCGAATGCCTATTTCACTGAACTTGGCATACTGGCCGGTAAGTTTGCTGTCGGAATTATCAAACAGCATTTCCACCGATGCCCGGCCAACCGGCTTGCGGCTGCGCGAGCCGTTAAAGATGACATCCTGCAAAGCCTCGCCGCGCAGCTGCTTGGCGCTGGTTTCGCCCGTCACCCAGCGCACAGCATCAATGACATTGGATTTGCCGCAGCCATTCGGCCCGACCACGCCGATCAACGAGCCGGGCAGTCTGAAAATGGTCGGGTCTACGAAGGATTTGAACCCGGCGAGCTTGATCGCTGTCAGACGCATGTGCAAGTGACTTTGTGGAGTGAGTAGGACAGTAAAGTAGGCTAGTGTAACCTAATCCGAAACCGAATCTGGCAAAATTCTTCGCCTTCAGGCCAGCCTGTATCATGCAGCACTACAAACACCTCAGCCAACTCATTAATCAGCCTTAAATATGTCAACACAACCAAGCAAAGCGCTAGAAACTTTCCCCAACCCCAGACCGGAACGTGATTACACCATCCGCATCACAATGCCGGAATTTACCTGCCTGTGCCCAAAAACAGGCCAGCCGGATTTCGCCACCCTTCATTTGGAGTACGTGGCAGACCAACTCTGTGTGGAACTCAAAGCGCTCAAACTGTACATCTGGGCATTTCGTGAGCAGGGTGCGTTTCACGAAGATATTACAAACCAGATTCTCAGCGATCTTGTGGCGGCCTGCTCGCCCCGGTTCATGCGCCTAACGGCTGAATTTAATGTTCGCGGCGGCATTTACACCACGATCGTGGCTGAACATCGCGATCCCAACTGGCAGGCACCGGCCCATGTCACGCTCCCCTAGGCAGGCCAAGGAGGCCCTGGGTGGTCCCGGCTACCTGATCAGCGGCTTCAAGCTACTGAGCGAACCAAGCATACGGCCCTTTGCCATTGTGCCCTTAGTGATCAACGTGGTGCTGATCATTGGGCTGTTCGTGGGGGGCAGCATGGGTATGAGTAACCTGCTGGACAGTTGGCTGGCTGGCTTGCCTGCCTGGCTTGAATGGCTAAAGACCCTGCTGTGGCTGATACTGGCGATCGGCCTGCTGCTACTGCTGTGTTTCAGCTTTACCTTATTGGCCAACCTGATTGCCGCGCCTTTCAATGGTTGGCTGGCCGCCAGGGTCGAGGCCCATTTGACCGGCGTAGAACCGGAGTCCGGCCTAAGCATGATGCAGGAAGCAGCACAAAGTATTCGAGGGGAACTGGGAAAACTGTGGTTCTTTCTCAGCCGAGCGGCACTACTGGGCATTCTCAGCCTGATTCTCTTCTGGATACCTATAGTGAATGCGGTATTACCGGTACTGTGGTTCGGATTCGGTGCTTACATGCTTGCGCTGGAGTACATGGATCACCCGATGGCCAATCACGGCCTCGCATTCAAGGACAAGCGACAGTTGTTGGCCGAGCACCGCACGCTCAGTCTAAGTTTCGGTGCCACTGCAACCCTGCTTACCGCATTACCCCTCGTCAATCTGATTATTATGCCGGTTGCTGTCGCGGGTGCCACACAGGCCTGGGTAGAAAGACTGCGCCCCGCCAAGCCTAATAGCCCGAGTGCTCTCTAGACCTCATTTTATGTTCAATCTTTATTTAACATTGCCATGTCGCTAAAAACTCAATGCACGCTCTTCATTTTTTGCGGACTCACAACGATTTCAGCGCTGGCCGGCCAGAATCGACCGCAAATTCCCCAGCACACGGCTGAGTCTGTTTCGAACAGTTGCGAGACCGCCATTAAGCAGGCCAGGAGTAAGGCAGACAAGCTTGCCGCGATGCCACTTGACCAGGTTAGCGTCGCCACCGTCCTGCATGCATGGGACTCAATGGGGGCCAATAACGAAGAAGTCATTGGGCCAATCTACTTGCTTGCCTATGTGCATCCGGACAAAGCCATACGTGATGCAGGTGAAGCCTGCATCGTGAAGGCCACTCAGTTTGAGACCAGCCTCTACCAGAACGCAGCTCTGTATAGCCGTGTAGAAGCAGTGAGTGCAGAACGCCCTGTCGACAAGAAATACCGGCAGGACCTGCTCAACGCCTTCGTTGACACAGGCGTCAACCTGCCAGAAACAAAACGTCTGCGTGCCAAGGAGATCCTAGATAGCATTCAGACCCTTTCCCAGGAATTCAGTCGTAATCTGAGGGAAAACCCCAGCAAGCTCATTTTTTCACCTGCCGAGCAAAAAGGCTTGCCCGAAGCGTATCTGGCACGCGTCAAAAAAGATGAAGCCGGCAATCTGGTCGT